>JALHTV010000022.1 GCA_022866005.1 Phycisphaerae bacterium | reverse complement strand
CTGCGTCCCGGCGAGGCGCTTGTCTGGCGCTGGGGGCAGCTCCGCCCGCTCAAGTACCACGGGATGCTGAGGGTGACCCCCACGTACGAATGCGCGATCTGCAACGGCTTGTGGGAGTATCGTCCGGATTTTTCCAAGGCCGTATGGCGCAAAGGAGCTGCGGCTGTGGAGAACGTCACGATGGGGCCGGACGGCCTGGCTGCCGACGAGGGCAAGACCGGCACGATCGTCTGGTCGATGCGCAGCCCGTACGTCTTTGTGGGAGGCCGGCTCGATGTGGAGGGTGCGGGGGCCCGGTTCCTCATTTGCCAGGACGGCAAGATCTGGAGGCCCTTGCAAGATAACCTTGACAAGTTCTTCTCGATTGTCGGTCCGGCCTGCTACGAGTACCAGCTCAAGTGCCAGCTGGAAGGGCCATCGCGGCTTCGGCACTTGGCGATCATCAATGACGTGCAGATGGCCCCCTTGGCGCTGCCGGAAATGGTCGTAGGTGAGAACGTTTTCACGTACAGCGACCAGTCTACAGGGGACCGCAACGTGCGGATCACTCACCACTGGGTCGAGCGGTCAGCATCGAGACCGCCGCCGGCGCCGGCCGGAGGCGTCTCTCCGCCCGATGGCGGCGAGGCGAACGGCACGGATGTCGTGTTTCAATGGACTGCTCCCAACGACCCTGACGGCGACGCGATTGCCGACTACCACTTCGAACTGTCCGGCCGCGCCGACATGAAGTGGCCGCTTTCGATGAGCTTCTACAAACTCATCTCGCGGACTGCCGACGCCACTAAGGAAAAGGACAAGACCACCGGCGCGGAGAGGGTCACAGTCAAGGCCCAGTATACCCTGCCCCAGTCGGGTCTGCTGACGCCAGACCGCACGTACTACTGGCACGTGCGGGCGCAGGACGACAAGGGCGTGTGGGGGTCCTGGAGCAAGACTTGGCAATTCACTCCCCGTGGCCCCGCGCACCCGCTCGATGTGACCGTGGACTACGACCAGGCCAAGGGCATAGGCACTCTCCGCTGGAAAGCCAACCCGGTGGGTCACAGGCCGGTCAAGTACCGGGTCTACGGCAGTGATGAGAAGGGCTTTACGATTGCCGATCAGAGGCACCAGGGCGTTGTAGGCGTGACCAAGGAGGAGATGGCTGACTGGAACCCATGGTTCCCGGCGAACTTCATCGCCGAGACGACGGCTACGGAACTGGCGGTGCTTGGCAGCGACATAGACCTTTTCGCCGCCAACAAGACCTACTACCGCGTGGTGGCGGTCGACGAGCAGGGCAAGCGCAGCGGGCCGTCCGACTACACCGTTGCCCCCCGGCCCGTCATCTACAGCAAGCCGGTGGTGACCGCCCAGGTGGGCGCCGAGTACCGCTACCAAGTGCTTGCCAATCGGTCTTTGGGAGACCTCAGCTCGCGGATGGCGGATGGCCAGCAGGTCAGCGGCTACTTCGACATCGAGAAGCCCCGGTTCACGCTTACCCAAGGGCCGGCGTGGCTCAGAATTGACGAGACGACCGGCGTGCTCTCGGGCACGCCGGATATGCCGGGCCGGGCCGACGTGACGGTCGCCGTCGCCATTGATCGTCAGGTGCGGAAGCTCGACGAGGCGGTGCTCCGTTGGGGCGGAGAGAAGGTCCTTTCGGTGGATGCCGAGCGGGTCGGTGCGGCAACTCAGGAGTTCGTCCTCGACGTTGTGAAGGTGACTCATCAAGATCGTTGACTTCATCCCGATTAGGGATCCCTGTCCGGGCAAACACAGTCCCCGACGCTCCTTACCTATGGCGACGGAGCGCCGCCTGAAATCCCGCCCACGCGGCTCGACTGAGCTCGCCGAAGTCCAGCACAACCAGGCAAAGAAACGTCGAGCAATTCATTCCGCCAATTCCTAATCAGTAATCAGTGTAATTGGTATTCTTGTACGCCAACCCTTCGACTTCGCGCAGGGCGGGACGCTTGACCCCGCCGTCATGGCGCGGCACGCCGAGCCGATCACTTCTTCGCCTGGATCGGGCGGATCTTGATATTGCGGAAGGATACCTGTCCGTGATCGCCCTGGAGAGCAATGTATCCGATGTCCGATTTGGCGAAGAGGGGCATGTTGCCGAACTTGCTCTTGGCGACGCGCTGCTTGAAGTCATCGCTGCCAAGGATGTAGTCAAAGTATTTTACGCCGTTGATCTGGTGTTCGCACTTCTCAGGCGTGATAAGCAAACGTATATGATTCCACTGCCCGACGGGCTTGGTAGCGTCAAGCGTCTTACCGGTCTTGGGATCAATCGGAGGCTGATATAGTGCATACAGCCATCCGCATCGGACCGGATCGCTCGCCTTCTCATTATCTTCGAGCTGGAATTCGGGGCCGGTCGCCCAAGTGGCGCCGCCCTGGTCCGTGACATGGTACATGATGCCGCTGTTGCCTGCTTCAGAGATGCTGTAGTCGATTTGCAGTTCGAACCAGTCGTACTGGTCCTTCGTGCAAAGGTCACCCGCACTGTGGGGGTCGGCGCAGATGAG
>JALHTV010000231.1 GCA_022866005.1 Phycisphaerae bacterium | reverse complement strand
ATCGTTCCAGAACTTGCCGCTCTTCGTTGGCCAAGATGATCCCGCAAGCTACTCGCATTGGTCGTATCCTCGCTCCCTATCGGATACAACGCAACGAGACAGGATAAATTGCATCAATTAAGAAACACTACACTAGCGCAATTCGTTCGGAAGGCAGCCGAAGACGCCTCATCCATCATCAGCTTCAACTGGGACCTGCTGCTCGAAGCAGCCGCACGCACTGCTGGAGTGCCTGTGACCTACAACGATGGGCCCTTGAGCGCGCTCCAACTCGCGAAGCCACACGGTTCGGTCAACTTAGCAGAGACTTCGTTGGAGGACTGGGAAAAGGCCAAGGGATGTATAAACGTGAGGGACTTGGTCGAAGAGCTACGAGACGGGGATACCGTAGTGGTGCGAGCCGACGATCCGACGGATGCCGCAAACAGAATCGTCTATCCATTTGCGCCCCTCGTAGTTGCCCCGGTTACACGCAAGTCTTATCAGTCTGCGTGGCTTAGTCTTCAATGGCGACGGGCTTGGACTGCAATCAGGGCTGCGACCGAAATCGTCGTACTGGGGTACTCGCTTCCCCAGACGGATGTCCGCCCACGTATTCTTCTTCAGCTTGGGACGCTCGGGCGGGACCCGGTCCCCCGCCTCGTCTTGGTTGATCCCAAAGCTCAAACCGTCGCCAAGAGCTACGCGAAGTACATTGCAGCACCGATCGATCCAGTCAACAGAAGTTGGACGGAATGGTTCGCAGCCAGTTGACGACGTGCGCCTGCGGATGACGAACCCAAGCTGGAAGATCCGGTGATGGTTGCCGCGGATGTCAGTGATTTGGGCCGGGTCTGGTCAATTGCGGGCGCACACCAGCAAGGACGAATTGTGATGTGGCAGAAGTCGCCATGGAAGCATTTGATAGTGGCAATCTGTGCGATCTGTGGCGGGCACTCTGCGTCGAGAGGCCCGGGCGTCAGTCACCCAGTAACAGCGCGATATGGTCGCAGCGTGGGCGAGCCGTCCCCACCGTTCAGGAACGCGATTCAGAGCGATGCGGAGGATCCATGATTCATTACACGTGTCACCACTGCGGAGCTCCCGTGGAATCCCCCGGCAGCCTGATGGGCGGGATGGACGAATGCCCGACCTGTGGGCAACTAACTCCAGTTCCGGATTTCCCGGGAGCGCCGCAGGCAAGGGAGCCGGATACCTTGCGAAGCACAAACGGTTCATGTCTTAAAGTCGCGCCTGTGTCAAAGCTGAAGCTAGGACAGAGGCAACGCGCGCTCCCTGTGGTAGGTAGTGATGTCAAGGTGCGGCAAAGGACTGGGCTGGTTGTGCCCCTCCTCGTCACGGTGGGACTAATATCCGCCATTCAGTTCGTGTGGATGTTAGTACTACAACGCTAGGAAAGCTCAAGAAAACCTACGCGGCAAGCCGACGAGTCCTTCCAGGAACCCAATTCCTGGAAGGAGACAAGGCATGGACGCGGACACGGTTCTCAAGATTAAGCCGGCTTTGACACAGTACTTGCACGAGTTCGACGGTTGCTTCGGTCGCGTGACCGCTCGGCAGCATCTCGACACCTACGTGCTCGGGCAGCTCGGCGAGCTCCCTCGCAAGAGCATCGAGCCGATCGCCGACGCCGCGGGAACGCCGCCCCGCACGCTGCAGGAGTTCCTCAGCCTCTACCGCTGGGATGAATCGGCCATGCGGGATCGCCTCCAACAGCTTGTGGCCCGGCGAGACGCCCACGAGCACAGTGTCGGCATCCTCGACGAGACCAGCTTCGTTAAGAAGGGGAACAAGACCGCCTGCGTGCAGCGCCAGCACTGTGGGGCCGTGGGCAAGATGGAGAACTGCGTGGTCAGCGTGCACCTGGGCTACGCCACGCCCGACTTCCACACGCTGCTGGACGGGGACCTCTACCTGCCGAAAGACACCTGGCACGAAGACCGCTCTCGCTGCCGGGCGGCCGGGATTCCCGATGACGTCGTCTACCGGCCGAAATGGCAGATCGGCCTGGAGCAGATTCGCCGAGCGCGGGCCAACGGCATCCGCTTCGCTTGGATGACCTTCGACGAGGGCTACGGCGGCAAGCCCCCGTTCCTGCGGGGCCTGGACGAGCTGGGGCAGAACTACGTCGGCGAAGTGCCGGTCGACTTCAGGGTCTGGACTCAGCCGCCGGAGGTTCTGTATCGCCAGCACGCCCGCCATCGCCGCGGCCGGGCGCGGAAGCTGCCGCGGCTGAAGGCCAAGAACAACCCGCCGGTCGAGGTGCGGCACGTCGCCTCGTATTCGCCGCGATTCCGCCGCGAGGACTGGCAGACGTATCACGTCAAGGACGGCCGGAAGGGCCCGGCGGTCTGGCGGGCCAAGCGGATCCTCGTTTGGCTGCGGGGCGAGGATGGGTTGCCCGGCGCCCCGCATCACCTGCTGGTGGCGTATAACGTGCTGGAGCCGGAGAAGGTGAAGTACTTCATCAGCAACGGCCCGCAAAATACGCCGGTCGAGACCTTGCTATTGGTAGCCCTGAGCCGCTGGAAGATTGAGCGGATGTTCGAGGACGGCAAGGGGGAACTGGGCCTGGACCACTTCGAGGTCCGGCAGTTCCAGTCGATCCAGCGTCACCTGATCCTCAGTTGCGTCAGTTACTTGTTCCTGGCCGAGTTCCATGAGGCGCATCGGGGGGAAAAATCCGGAGCTGACGATCTGCCAGGTTCGCACGGCGACTCGGTTCCTGGTGCCGGTCTGGGTGCAGGGCGGCCGCTGCTCACGAGCGTTAGCCGAATTGATCAGCAGGCAATTGACCCGAACCCAGGGCCGCAATGCCAAGTCCCAACGCTCGCATCGGAAACGAACGCTGGCTCGATTGCATGCACTCGGCCTGTACCTGAAAGACATGCGCACGTGTCAGTGGAAGGCTTCGTAGCGTTGTAGTATTAATCCCTCAATCCCTTAATCCCGAAATCCCCTTCTCTTCTCTTGCCGTTCTCTTGCCGTTTCTTGCCGTTTACGGGGGTTGGTGGGCATAATGGGGGCCGGAAAGGTGGATGCGTATGCGTTATGGCTACTTCGACGACGAGGCGGGGGAGTACGTGGTGGAGAGGCCCGACACCCCGATGTCGTGGGTGAACTACCTCGGGACGGGCGAGTACTGCGGGATCATCTCCAACAACGCGGCGGGCTACGCGTTTCATCGCTCGCCGAAGAGCGGGCGGCTGCTGCGCTTTCGCTTCAACGGCGTGCCGATGGACCGCCCCGGCCGCTACGTGTACCT
>JALHTV010000230.1 GCA_022866005.1 Phycisphaerae bacterium | reverse complement strand
TTACTGCCCGCGGTGCGGCGCGACGGTCGGGCCGAACATCCCCACGTACGACGACGGCTGCGCCGCCTGCCCCGACACCCTCCCGCGATTCTGCCAGGTCGTCCGCCTGGGTCCCTACACCCCACCCCTGCGAGGGATCGTGCAGGCGATGAAGTACTCCCGCGGGGCCGTACCGACCGCCCGGGCAGGCAGATTGCTTGCCCAGGCAGTCCAGGCGCAACTGAACGACGTGCGGTGGGACGTGGTGATGCCGGTACCGATGCACTGGCGGCGGCGGTTGGCGCGGGCGTCGGATCACGCGCGCCTGCTGGCCGGCGGGCTCGCCCGCGCCCTGCGTGTGCCGCTGGGCGATGAGCTGATCCGCGTGCGCCACACTCCACCCCAGGTGCACCTGCCGCGGACGCGACGAATCGAGAACGTCCGCGGGGCCTTCGGCGTCCGCCGGGCCAGGGGGCTAGCAGGGGCCAATATCCTGCTGGTCGACGACGTGACGACCACCGGCGCCACCGCCAACGAAGCCGCGAAGACATTACTCGCTGCCGGGGCAGAGAAGGTCGCCCTGGCGGTCCTGGCCAAGGCCGAGCCCCCCACCGCCTACGCGACCCACTGGGCTTGAGTCCCCCTAGCGGCGCCGCAGGAAGTCCTCCAGCAGCTCGTCCTGGCGGGCGTGCATCTTGGCTGCCCCGCGGATGGAGGAGTCTTCGTAGCCCATCTGGTGCAGCAGGCCGTGGACGACGTAGAGCATCAGCTCCCGCTGCGTCCCCTGGCCGCGCGCCGCAGCCTGGGCGGCGGCGACGTCACCGCAGACGACCAGTTGCACGCACAGCCCGCCCCGCCCGGCCTCGGACAGGTCGAAGCTCAGCACGTCGGTGGCCCCGCCGCGGGCGAGGTAGCGGCGGTTCAGGCCGGCCATCTCACCCGCAGCCACAACGGCCAGGTCCACCTCGGCCAGGCGCACGCCCTCCCGACGGGCGACGAAGGCCACCAGGTCGGCGATTCTTTTGCGCGGCACGCGGAGGGCGCGCTGGCTGGAGGAGATCAAGACGGTAGGTCTGCGACGCCGGGTCGGCATGGCTGCCACGATAGCGGCCGCCGCGTCCGCCGTCCACCCGCGGGGCATCAGGGGACGAGCGCCTGGCCGTCCAGACCCGCCGGGACCTGGCGGCCCAGGAGCTTGAGCACGGTCGGCACGACGTCCACCGTCCTAGCGGCCTCCAGGCGGCCGTGGGGCACGCCCGGCCCGGCCAGGAGCAGCGGGACGAACATATCCGCCGGCCTGAGGCCGCCGTGGCCGGCGTGGCGGACGTTGTCGAAGTCCCAACCCGGGGCGGCAAAGACGGCCAGGTCAGCGGCGTAAGGGGAGCGGAAGTAGGCCACGATCTGGGCTGGGAGGTCAGGGGTATTGGTCTGCATCGTCGCCTCCAGCCACTGCCGCTCGGACAGCGCCTGCCCCGCCAGGGCCCCTGGCGGCACCTTGCCCGACCAGCCCAGGGGATCGTCCCCGCGGATCACGCGATAGACGATCGGCCCGCCAGGGCCGCCGATCTGGGTGAACTCCACCTCCCCGCTGGAGAGCGCCAGGCGGACCGTATCGGGCCTGGCGGCGTAGGCGACGGCGTCCACGGCTCGCCGCTCGCACAGCACCCCAGGGAGGTTCACGAAACCCTTCCCGGCGGGGTAGCGGCGCAGGTCATCGCCGCCCGGGCGGACCATCCACGGCTCGAAGCCCGTCACATGCTCGCCCTGGCGGATGGGCTTGCGAAGGCACAGCGCCCAGTAGCGGTCGCCGCTGCCGTAAGGAACCGCCGAAACCTTCTGGAAGTCCTCCAGCCTTTCCTCAAAGGGATCGCTCTCCCACCAATGGGTCGATCCGATTCGGACGCCGACCTGCTTGTGCACGAAGCTCTTGAGGTCCCAGTGCTGGGTAACGTCGCTCATGCCGTGATCGCTGGTCAAGACGATGACGACGTGGTCCAATAGCCCAGCCCGCTCCATGTCGCCCAGGACGCGTCCGATCTGGCGGTCGGTGTGGACGAGCGCCGCGCGGTAGGCCTCGGAGCTGACCCCCTGGCTATAGGCGCGGAAGTCCGGGGCCAGCAGGTAGGCTACCGTAAGAGCGGGGAACCGCCCGCACTGGCGCGCCAGGTCCATCACCAGCCCGAAGCGGTGCAGCGTCAGCCGATCGACGAGTTCATACCACCCGAAGAGGAACGGCGGCCCGGCCGAGGTCCAGTTCTCGATGAACTTGGTGGCGCCCCGGTGCGGCTGGAAGAAGATCGAGAACGTCAGCTCGTCGTGCAGGTGCTCAAAGAGCGTGAGCGCGGTGTAGTCGCCGTCGAGGGTGTTCTTCTGGGCGATCATCTCGTAGTTGCGCCAGATGAGCTGGTTGCGGTCAAACCAGTTGATCCCGGTGATGCCGTGGTGGCCGGGGAATTGGCCGGTGATGATGCTGGTCAGATTGGCCAGCGTCACCGACGGCGTGTTGGCCACGGCGCGCGGGGCGTACAGCCCGCGATCGACGAAGTACTTTTGGATGGCGGGCAGCTTCCCGGCCTCCAGCATCTCGCCGAAGACCTGAGCGTTGAGAGCATCCACCACGAAGATCACCACCCCGGCCCGCGGCGCGTCAGCAGGCAGGGAGAAGTCCAGCCCGTAGGTATCGGCCGGGCCGGCCGCCCCGGGCACGCCGCAGTTGGCACCGACCAAGAGCACGCACAGAAGCAGTAGCGGCAGCAGGACGGGTGGCTTGGTCATGACAGGCACTCGGCGACCCTAGTGGACATCGTATCGCCAAGGCGATCCGCTTGAGGCAGATCGCACCCTTGTTCGAGCGTCGGCGGGGAATGGACCGTGGGATTCAAAGTGCGAAGGTCAATGATTCCCCCGGCGGTCCGGCCCAGTGGCGGGGGCATGGGGGGTGCGGCGCCTACTCGGGGGCCTTCATGTCGTTGGCGGCGGGGACGAAATCCTCGCTCGTCAGCCCCACGTTGAAGCGGATGTCCTTGAAGACGTATCGGCTGGAGAGCTGCTGGTCCCAGTCGTAGCCTTCCACGGCGACGGGCGCCAGGTATTCCAGGTCGATGAAGATGAGCGTCTTGGCGGCCGGGTAGTCGTCCTTGGGCGGCAGCAGGCGGACCAGCACGACGGCCTTGCGTCCGGCCACCTCCGCAAAGCCCCCGAAGCGCTCGGTCAGGTCCCCGGCCGAGCGGGCCTGGCGGTAAACCCTCAGCAGACTCGCCAGGCTCCTGTAGAAGCCGAACTGGTTGACCGGCCGCAGCGTGCTCTGCATGGCCTGCGGGCCGTCCGGCCTGCGCATCACCGTGCCGACCAGCTTGCTCAACACGCCCGTGGGCCGAACCAGCATCATGTCGTTGTACTTGCCCTCCACGTACAGCACGCGATCGCCCAGGGTAGCCGTACCCGGCGCCCACTGCATGGCCACGCTGAAGGGATCCGCCAAGAACTTGACGGCAATCTCCTGCTCGTTGCTGACGCGCCCGCCGATCCGCTCCTGCTTGACCAGCGTGCAGGTGTAGTCGCGGTAGCGGTCCTGGCAGGCAGCCAGGCAGTATTCCAGCAGGGCGATGTGGTCGGTCTTGGCCAGGCGGATGACCTTGGCCGTGAGCTCCGGGGCGTTCTCCCCGAAAACCTCCCCCGACAGGGCCACCAGGTATCGCGACTCCCTGAAGGCCTCGCTGCGGGTGCACTGAACGCATAGCAACCCCGCCACCAACACCCCGACAATGAGGCGAATCCGGCGATTGCTCGGATGCAGGATCGACTTCATTATCATGCAGCGTTACCTCGAAGTACGGCCGCTTCCCGAGGCGCTGAAGCCCTCCTCTCGCCTCTACAGCCCGGCAGTCCCTGTCATCGACCCGTTTTGGAGGCCGACTTGAGGTGTTCCCACCGCTTGCAGCAGGCGCCTGGCCGCCATGCCATCCGACCGGTACGCCAGTACGTAGGGGCGTAGTCTACGCACCCCGCCGCCGACCTGCAAGAGGAAATGTTGCCAAGAATTCTTCCCCCCGGCCGGCACCCCCCCGGGGGGCTGACCATCCCTTGCCGCACCCCCCAGGGGGGCCTATTATCGCAGGCCGCATGACCCATCCGGGCGACGAACAGCTCGATACCCCCGCCATGCGGCAGTACCGCGCGTTCAAGGAGCAGTACCGCGACTACCTGCTGCTGTTCCGCATGGGGGACTTCTACGAGATGTTCTACGAGGACGCCAAGACGGCCTCGCGGGTGCTGGGGCTGGCGTTGACCAGCCGCAGCAAGGGCCCCACGGCCGTGCCGCTGGCGGGCATCCCCTACCACGCCCTGGACGGCTACCTCGCGCGGCTGATCAAGGCCGGGCTTCGGGTGGCCATCTGCGAGCAGGCCGAGGATGCCTCCCAGGCCAAGGGCCTGGTGCGGCGCGAGGTCACGCGCCTGGTCACGCCGGGCACGCTGAGCGACCAGGCGATGCTGGAGCAGCGCGAGGGCAACTACCTGGCCGCGGTGTCCGGCGGCGCGGCGGAGGGTGAACCGAACTCCGCCAGCCGGGCGGGGCGGGGCGCGGGCGACCAGACCGCGGGACTGGCGTGGGTGGAGCTGGCCAGCGGCGCCTTCTGGGCGATG
>JALHTV010000229.1 GCA_022866005.1 Phycisphaerae bacterium | reverse complement strand
TCGAGCTGCGCCCGTCCCCGGGGCGCCTGGCGTTTGTGCGATCCGTCCGCCACGACTTTGGCCCCGCCCAGTGCACCACCATCGAGCTGGAGGGCTGACCATGACCCGCACCGTCCCGTTCCACGATTCGCTCTACCGCCTCGGCCAAGTCGGGGCGGCCCTGGGCGTGCAGCTCGTCCGCCTGGTCGAGGTGATCGAGAACAACCGCTACAGCGCCGTGCCCATCGAGTTCGCCTCCGACGGCTCCACGCAGCAGGCCGAGGAGACCCCGCTGACCGTCACCAACCTGGCGGAGCCCGCCGACCAGACCGGTCAGGTCCCCGCCGACACCGAGGCCGTCGCCCTGGACGTGGAGGGCCGCTGGATCGTGTTCCTCAAGCCCCAGCCCGAGCAGGGTCCCTCAGCCACGTTCCCGGCCAAGGTCGTCGACTCGCTGGGCAATGCGGCCTACAGCGTCTTGGAGCAAGTGTGCACCGGGGTCGGCAGCTTCGACGACAAGAGCGGCGCCCAGGCCGTCACCGCCCACAACCTCGCGGAGCTGTCGCTGGGCCCCGGGGCGGCGGTGGACGACGGCACGATCGTCATGGTGACCATGCTGACCGACACCGGCCAGCCCCCCGCCGCTCGCTACGTCTTCGACCACCCCGCCTACGCCAAGTACCTGGACTGATCCCATGGCCTACGATCCGCAATGGACTCACGGTGACCAGGACGGGCGGCTGACGGCCGGTGCAGACACGGTGCACCTGATCGACCCCCAGGAAGTCGCCCAGGCCATCAACCGCCGCCGCCTGCTGACCTACCAGGCCGCGCAGGACTTCAGCTCGCACCTGCACAGCGGGGCGCCCGTCCGGGCCTCGACGATCGACACCGCCGGCCCGCCGCCGTTCCACAATCTCCGCACCGCCCTCACCGTCGCCGTGCTGATCCCCCCCGCCGGTTCGATGGGCGGCGACCCCGCCACGCCCACCAGCATGGACTGGCTGTGGCCAATCGATGACGGCGACGCCGACAAGCGGCTGGTGTCGGGACTGTCGGCCCCCGGCCCCGACGAGGTCGGCCTGGTCTGCAAGATCAACGGCACGAACAACTGGACCGACGGCAGCCTGGTACCCGGCGTGACGGGCGTCCGCGCGGTCCACTTGAACGAGCTGCGGATGGCGGTGGAGTACATCCGCCGCGGCCGCTGGGAGCTACCCATTTACTGGATGAGCGGACTGTTCTCGCTGGTGCCTGATACCCCCTGGACGGCAGGGCTCGTGGCCCACACCATCACCGGGGAGCTGCGGAACGTGGGCTACGCGGTCTTCCGCGGTGACCAGTCGCCGCCGTGGGGCTTGACGAACATCACGGTTCGCCCCAGCAGCTTTCTGGAGGTCACCGCCGACGCCGACTGCACCGTGGAGGTGTTCCACTGTCTTCGCCCGATGGACTTCTGGAACTGGCCGGCCACGTGGAACGAGTACAACCCGGGTACCAGCAGCGCCTGGGCCAGCCCGGGAGGCACGGGCCTGGGCGATTCGGTCTCGCTGGGCACGGTCGAGCTGGAGGCGGACGTCCCCGGGCAGATCACCGGATCGGCCGTGCTCGGCGGGTTCCAGGCCATCGCCGACGGACAACAGCAGAACTTCCTCATCCGCCGGGTGGACGTGGAGTGGCTGTCGGTGGCCGTGGCCGCCCGGGCGGTGGTCGAGTTCGACCTGAGCGCCCCACCCAACTGACCAAGGATCCCCTGTGACCCTCTTTGGCTTCGTGACCGATCTGGCCAACTTCGGCGCCGCGGGACTGATGGGCGCCATGTGGCTGTGGGAGCGGAGGCTCTCCCGCGCCCGCGAGCGCCAGCTCACCGACGCCCACCAGCGCATCCTGCGCGACGAGCAGCGCCTCCAGTCCCTGGCGCAGGTGGTGGAGCATAACACCGCCGCGGTCACGCGCTTCGCCGAGGCCCAACGCCAGATGACCGAGACCCTCAGAGACCTTATCCGGGAGCTTCACCATGGAAAGACCAGTTAGAACGCTTTTGGCAGTCCCCCTGCTTGCCGCGGTGCTGGCGGCGATCGTCCCCTGCGGCTGCACCGCTGCGCCCGCGACGCTGGAGCTGATCGCCGTCGGCCGCCGCGCGCTGGTGGAGGCCAAGGACACGCAGACCGCCCAGCACGCTCAGCTCGTCGAGCACATCGAGGCCCAGCAGGCCGCCCTGGACGCCGCCTTCGACGTGGACGTCACCCTGGCCGCCGCCGGGGGAATCACCGACGCCCAAGGCCAGCCGGTCCAGTTCACCCCGCAATGGGTGATCTCCGCCCGGCGCGGTTACATCGCCGCCCGCGACGCCCTCGCCGAGCAGGTCCGCACCGCCGAGGCCGCCCACGCCATCCGCCAAGACAACCTCACCGCCGCCGATGAGGCCTTGGACATGGCCAGCCAGCTTATCGTCGCCCAGTGGAACATCACCGAACGCCTCAAGACCTTCCTGCTATCCGCGCAAAGGAGCAATGCCCGCCCCCAGTGAAATCATCGTGGCACAGCGGAGCATCGACCAGCCTCTCGGGGCGCTCCCGATGAGTGCCCAAAGGAGAAAAACTCATGGCCAGTGAACGCATCGAGCACTTGGTCACCCAAGCCGTCCAGCAGGCCTACGACGCCTGGGCGGCCCAGCATCCCAGCCTGGCGGCGGTCATCGACCGCATCGCCCTCACGGAGCAGGCCGCCCAGTCGCTGCGCACGAGCACCGACTACCGCAAGGCCGTGGCCGACTTCCACCGGGGCTTGGCTGAAGTGGACCTGCTGAACCGCCTTCTGGACTTGGTCGCGCCGATCATCGCCGGCCTGCTCCAGACCTGACGACCTGAAGGAGGTCTCCCATGCGATCGTTCCTGGAGCGCATCTCTTCGCGAAAGTTCCTCACCGCCTTTGCGGTGCAGCTTGCGGGCCTGGTGGCGCTGCTGCGCCCCGCCCAGGCCGACCAGCTCGGCGACGCGGCCGTCCGGATCGCGGCCCTGGTGGTCATGGTCCTGGCGGCCCTGGGCTACGGAAAGTTGGAGGCCGCCCTGGACTCTTCCGCCTCCGCCAACAACGACGCCCTGCCCTAGCGCAAGGCGCGGGTCCAAGGACGGTGGTACAATGCCCGCGTGGCAGAGCCGTTCGTCATTCTCGCCCACAGCGGCCATGGCCCGCTGCACTATGACCTGATGCTGCAACGTGGTCAGACGTTGGCCACCTGGCAACTGGGGCAGTCGCCGCTGGAGCTATCGCCGGGGCAGACGCTGGCGGCGCTGAAGCTCACGGATCACCGACTGGGCTACCTGACGTATGAAGGCCCGGTCAGCGGCGGGCGGGGGGAAGTCGCGCACGAGGAGGAAGGGACCTACGAGCTGCTGTCGGAGGGACCCAAGGGCTGGCGCGTGCGGCTGAATGGGGCGCGGATGCGCGGGGTCTACCTGCTCAGAGCGGAAGCCGGCGGCGGCTGGGTGCTGGCCTGCGAGTCGGCCGGCTGAGTGGGCTTCTTGGGCACGGGCACGATGTGCACCGTGATCTGCCCGGGCGTGATGTCGATCCCGGTCAGACGGATGCGATGGTGGCGGTACTTGCCCTCCGGCTCGATAGGCTGGCCGTCCAGGGCGCCCACGACCATCCGCATCGCGTAGTTGGCGGCCACGTCGCCCACGTCGGCCTGGGCCGGGCCGCCCGGGACGTCGGTCTCCTGGCGTTGCGAGGCCCGGAGCAGCAGGAGGCGGTTCTTGGTGCTGTCGATCGATCCGCGGATCAGGGCCTGGGGGACGTGCAATCGCCCTACGCGCAGGGCGCCAAGGCGCACGACCAGCTTGCCTCGCCTGTCGAGGGCGGGCAGCAGCTCCGCCGACACGACCAGGCCGTGCTTGCCCGTCTGCACCATGAGCATCAACCTCCCCCCCTTCAAGGCCACCGCCGGCCCGCGCAGGTGAGCCGCGAGCATCATCTCCTGCACGCGCCCGGCCTGGCCCTCCGGCAGCAAGGCGGCGATCTCGTCCACGGAGGCGAGGTAGCGGTTGAGCTGCTCGGCCGTGAACGTGAACTCGAACGGCACGTTGGACTGGGCCAGGTCGTCGAAGTCCATCATCTGGCGGTAGAACTGCTTGGCCGCCACGCTGCGCGCCTCGTAGTCCAGGTGCGCCGGGTCATACTGCGGCGGCGGCAGAAACACCAGCCCCGCCACCACCAGCGGCAGCAAGATGAGCAACGGCACCCCCACCACCAGGCCCACCAGCCCGCACCAGTGGTACCAGGTCGTGCTGGTGGCGCCTCGCGACCATTCCTTGACGCGCACTTCCATTCGTTCGCCCTTGGCCCCGCGGTCGCCGCAACAAAAAACTGCAAGAAAACCTGTGACCCGCACGGCGGCTGCGCCGGAGCGGCCTACAATACAGTAGAGACCTGGCAACTCCAACAAAGCATTTCACGAACACTGCGGGCGCTGTCGGTGACACCCCGCGGCCAGGCGCGGGGAGGAAAGCCATGGGCGAACCGATGAAAATCGGCGTAGGCACAAGGATTATGACCTTTCTGTGCCGCATCTGCCCGCTGTGCGTGCCGGCGAGGCGCTGGCCGACGAGCGGCTACGCCCGACGGATCCGCGTGATCCAGAATCACTGCCCTTGCTGTGCCGCGCGGGTCCGCGTCCAACGGGTGCAGCAGGCCGCCAGCTCACCGGCGCGGGCCGCCGCGGTGACCGGGGCCTAGCCACCGGCGCGGGCCGATGTGGTGCGTGCGGGAGTCTGCACGTGCCCCCCAGGGCATGGCGCTGAGCCAATGTCCGCCCCCCGTGTGCCGGCCGCGGTCGTCTTGCTATTCCCCCCCTGCCCCCGTACCATGCCAACCTTCCAGAGCGGAGACGCGCGATGAGCCGCAGCGAAACCTTGGGCGTGGCGCTGGTGGGCTGCGGGACCGTCGGCTCGGCCGTGGCCACGATGCTGACGCGCGACCAGG
>JALHTV010000228.1 GCA_022866005.1 Phycisphaerae bacterium | reverse complement strand
TGCGGTCCATCTTGTTGATCACCACCAGGGGCGCCAGCCCGGCCAGAAGAGCCTTGGACAGGACGTAGCGGGTCTGGGGCATGACGCCTTCGAAGGCGTCCACCAGGAGGAGCACGCCGTCCGCCATCCTCAGCACCCGCTCGACCTCTCCGGAGAAGTCCGCGTGCCCGGGGGTATCGACGATATTGATGTGGTAGCTCACGCCGTGTCGGTCCGTGTAGTCGATGGCGCAGTTCTTCGAGAGGATCGTAATTCCGCGTTCACGCTCGATCGGATTGGAATCGAGGATGCACTCGCCGGTCAGTTCGCCATGGCCGAACTGGCCGCTCTGGCGAAGCAGTTGGTCGACCAGCGTGGTCTTGCCGTGATCCACGTGGGCGATGATGGCTACGTTGCGGATGTTCTTTCGGTGCATCGGATACTCTGGGTGTCCCGGCAGAGGACGATCTCGTGGGGCGATTGAGCCGCGGCCGGCGGGGCGGGAACATGGCGGCGGACGACTACGCCGTCGGGCAAGGCCAGTTCACAGCGCGCAGCGTCCGTAGCCGGCTCGCAAAGAGCCAGGCGAACAGGGCCAAGCCGATTGTGCAAAGTCGTCTCATGATGAACCCAGGAGTGTATCAGGTCGTCCGGGGCTGACGCAAGCGATAACGCGACGGCCCGCCGGATTGCTCCAGCGGGCCATTCTCGGTCAGAGAGCGTTTCGCAGGGATACGCTCACTGGAGCAAGTGTGTCTGGGGTCAAAACCGTCTCTGCACGCTGGCTTGCCATGAGCGGAGCGAAGGCATTATCCAGTACGGGAAAAGATGCCCTTCGACTCGCTGCGCTCGCTCAGGGCATTCGACCCCGCTCGGGCTGAGCCCTCGCGGAGTCGACTGGAGGCGCCGGGAATCGAACCCGGGTCCCGTGACGCATCAGCGCCGGCCTCTACGTGCGTAGTCGCTGTATGTTTCTCCCCCAGCCGGCCCGCAGCGACACGGTCCGGCCGAGGCAAGCCCGCCCGAATGTCCCCGTCGGGTAACCGGGCCACTCCCGACAGGTAAGCCCGCTGCCTACGTCCAACCAGGTCTCGCGGGCTAGACCCAGCGGACGGGCCGCTTAATTAGGCGGCCATTGCCAAGTTGGAATTGGCATGTAACAGTTTTCCAAGGTGTTTAACCAGGCCTCCTTGGAACCTGGGCACGCCACCGACGCCTCACTCGTCCGGTCGAATCCAGTTCGCCCCCGGAAAAGCTGGGGTCCAGTGCACTGGTATTATACACCATCGGCCAGCAGGCCTGCGAGGTCCATTTGTGGCACTCCCAAGCCCCAGGCGGCAACAGGCTTCCTTCAGGCCCCGCCCCGCTGTATGCTGACCCCCGCAACGGACGCAGCCGGACGGTGTTCGGGGCGTCCAAGGAACGGACGTGGTGGCCGACAGAGACGCGCGGGCAACGGGCTGTGGGGGTGGGTGGCTGGGCCGGATTGGCGACTGGGCTGAACGCCGCCGCCGGCGCCACGCGATGCGCAGGCTGCGACGCTGGGCCTGGGAAAGCTCCCAGTTTGTCTCCCGCTACGGGCTGGCCAACATCTGTTTCCGCACCGACGGGGAGATCATCGTCGAGTCCCCCCTGGGGGTCAGGCTCCTATACCTGCCGGAAGAAAAGCGCAGCGCCATGCACATCGAGCGGGGGCAGGTGTGGGAACCCCGGGAGACGGACCTCGTGCTTCGTTATCTGACCGACGGCTCGGTGTTCATCGACATCGGGGCCAACTGCGGGTGGTTCTCATTGGTGGCCGCCAGCAGGTTCCCCACCGCCCGCGTCTATGCCATTGAACCCCTTCCGCGGACCTTTGCGCTGCTCAAGAGGAACATCGAGCTCAACGGCCTGTCTCATATCACGGCCGGCAACGTGGGGCTTTGGGACCAGCAGAAGCAGCTGCGTTTCACCAATTACCTCGGCCCCAAGAACCACGTGACCGATGATCCCGACGAGACACGGGTGGACGTAGTGCCCTGTATGCGGCTGGACGATTATGTCCAACAAGAACGCATCGACAGGGTCGACTTCATCAAGTGCGACGTCGAGGGGGCCGAGCTGCACGTGTTACGGGGCGCCGAGGTCACTCTTGGGACTCACAAGCCCATGCTCCTGATCGAGCTTCAGGGGCGATTGGCCCGTCGCTATGGCCATACCACGCGGGAGAGCATCGAGTTCCTGACTGGGCTCGGTTACGAATACTCACTGGTCACCTCCCAGGAAGGCTCCAAAGACCCCTCCGACCTTGAGGCGGGGGGCAACTTCCTGTTCACGGCGCGGAAGGGCAAGACCGGGCAATAACCTTTGCGACGGTGTCGCGGTTGACCGGCTGGATGACGCCGCAGTCGGTGAAGATGGCCGTGACCAGCTCCGCCGGGGTGACGTCGAAGGCCGGGTTGTACACGCCCGCCTCGGCCGGGGCGATCGGCTGGCCGAAGACGTGCGTGATCTCCTCGGCCGGGCGCTGCTCAATAGGGATGCCGCTGCCGTCGGGCAGGGTCAGGTCGAACGTGCTGTACGGGGCTGCCACGTAGAAGGGAATCTTGTGTCGCGCCGCCAGCACCGCCAGGCCGTAGCTGCCGATCTTGTTGGCCACGTCACCGTTGGCGGCGATGCGGTCAGCCCCGGTGATGACCATCTGGACGCGCCCTTCCTTCATCACCCACCCAGCCATGGAGTCGGCGATCACGACCGTGTCGATCCCGGCCTTGGTCAGCTCCCAGGCGGTCAGGCGAGCGCCCTGGAGCACGGGCCGCGTCTCGTCGCAGTAGACGGTGAACCTCTTGCCCGCCGCGTGGGCCAGGTACATCCCCGCCGTGGCCGTGCCGATGCCCGCGGTCGCCAGGGCCCCGGCGTTGCAGTGGGTCAGCACACCGGTGCATCGGCCGACGAGCTCCGCGGCGTGCCGCCCGATGGCCAGGCCCAGTGCCTCGTCCTCGGCGTGGATGGCGCGGGCCTCCTGGAGCATCGCGTCGCGGATCGCATCGAACCCGCCCTCGCCGGCCCGCGCCCGGGCCAGCACCCGCCGCGAGCCCCAGGCGAGGTTCACCGCCGTCGGGCGCGCCCCAGAGAGGTACTCCGCCGCCGCCTCCAGGCCGAGCAGGAAGTCCGCTCCGTCGGGGATCCACTCCGCCGCCACGACCATCCCGTACCCCGCCGCCACCCCAATGGCCGGGGCGCCGCGGACCACCATCCGCCGGATAGCCCCCCAGATAGCCTGGGTGTCGCGGCAGTCCACGTAGCGCTCCGAGGCCGGCAGATGAGTCTGGTCCAGCACGCGCAGGTAGCCGCGCTGGGCGTCACCGATCCACTGGAGCACCTTCACGGGCGGCTGGACCGGAGGCACTTTTTGGCCGGCGTGCTCGCTCATGCCCGCCACCGTAGCCCAAAGCCCCCCGCGTGGCAAGACGGACCGGCGGCGACACTCGGCAAACTTATTCACAAACCCGTGCATACTTGACGATATATGCACCAGTTACCACCCCCGGTGTGCCTACAGGGCACTGGGGCCAAGGCAGCCCACTGCTCCAGGGAAGGAGCCGAGGATGCTGGTCTTATCCAGACAACGCGATGAGTCGATCATGATCGGCGACGATGTTGAGATCACCATCGTCGACGTCCGCGGCGAGAAGGTCCGCCTGGGCATCAACGCCCCCCCGCACGTGCCCGTCCACCGCAAGGAAGTCTACGAGGCCATCAAGCGCGAGAAAGAGGCCGCCGCCAACGGCGGCCCGCCCGGCCCGGTAGAGTCCCTGGCCAAGCGCAAGGCCCCGGCAGAACCTCCCAAGCCTCCGCCGGCTGAGCCGGGCCAGAAAGAACCCCCCGCCGCACCCCCCCACCGACCGAACCGCCGGCAGAGTCCCATTGACCTTCAGGTAGCTAATGCAACCCGCCGGAGGCGGGTTGCCGGTGAGAACCGAGCCGAGACCACCATCCTGCGTTACATTCAGAATGCGAAGTCTAATAACCCACCAGCCGCCCGCGCGGGCTAACCTGGACTGGGACGTCCCCCTACGCGACCTTCCTGCGCAACGCCCCTGCCCCGGTGGCGCGCGGGAGCTTGGGCAGCG
>JALHTV010000227.1 GCA_022866005.1 Phycisphaerae bacterium | reverse complement strand
GCTGGTCTGCTGCGCCATCAGCGCCCAAGCGGCCGGGTGGTGGGCCGAGGAGTCGCCCCTGCCCACTTCACCGTACTTCCGCTTCCTCGGCTCGCTGCTGTTTCCCTTTACGATGTTCTTCCTGGTCTACAACGCCACTCGGCGGGAGTCGCAGATCGCCTGGGCGATGATTCCGCTGACGATCTACGGGTGGTACGCCCTGTACATCGGCTACCTTCAGTACGCCGCGATCATGGGCTGGAGCGGGGCGCGGGACTTCATCTGGCCTGGCTACATCAACCAGCCGAGCTGGGGGCCGACCTACGGCATCCACTTCGACCGCGCCCGCGGGGCCTACACGATGTGCAACCCCCAGGCGATCCTGCTGGTGACGCTGTTCTACGCCGACCTGTTCCTGATCCGCAAGCTCCGCGGGCCGTACCGCGCGGCGCTGGGGGTGCAGGCGATCCTGATCCCCCCGGCTATCTTCTTCACGGGTCTGCGGAGCGGGTACCTGTCGTTTCTGCTGGCGGGGATCGTGTGGCTGATGTTTGCCTCCGCTCGGCGCGCGGGCAAGGTCAAACTGGCCCTGGCCGGTCTGGCGCTGATGCTCATCGTGGCGAGCCTCTGGACGAACCTGGCCAGCGAGGAGCGAGCGACCGGTGGCATTGCCCAGCAGTCCACCATCGTGGGCCGGTGGGTTCTGGCTCGGCGCACGTGGGAGATCGTCAAGGAGCACCCGCTGTTCGGGGTGGGCTTCGGGCACTACCTCACCGCCGAGCGGCAGCTCCTGTCCGACCCGGCCGAGCTGACCCGCCTGGGCACGGGCCTCGCGACCCCGCACAACCTGTTGCTGGTGCTGGCGGCGGAAACGGGTGCGATCGGCGTGGTGCTGACCGTCGCGGTGATCGTGCTGGTGTTCCGCGAGTCGGTTCACTTGTACCGCCGGATCCCCCCGACCGCCGTGGGGCTGCTCTCGCGGGAGTACGTGGTGGTGTTCTGGGCGGTCATGACGGCCTACTTCACCGACGCGATGCTGGTGGACCCGCTGTGGGACGTAGCCAGCAGCGCGTTGTTCTGGTCCTCGGCCGGCCTGATGGTCGGCTTCAACCGATTGCTGGACCCTTATCCGCTTGATCTGCCTCTGACGGCTGCGGCGATAGCGGCCTAGGAGGTGCCCCTTGCAGGTCCGCGCGCGCCTGCTGAAGGTTGGTTCCATGGCCGATTCGCTGGGAATTTACGTCCCGGCGATGGTGCTCCAAAAGGCGCTGGGCCTGGCACGCATCCTCCTGTTTGTCCACCTCATGCCCCGGGCGGAGTACGGCCTGTGGGGATTGGGGCTGATGGTGTTCCTGGTGGCCTCACCGATCGCCACGCTGGGCGCCAACCACGGGCTGATGCGCTACGTGAGCTTGTACGAGGCCCGGGGCAAGCTGACGGCCTTCTACCACCGAGTGCAGGTTCGGTGCGTCCTGGTGGTCTTGGCCGTCACGGCCGTCGGCCTGGCCGCCAGCGGCTGGATCACCCAGCAGGTCATCGCCTCCGGCACGGGGCAGGCGGCCCTGTTCACGTACCGCCAGCAGCTCCACGTGTGTCTGATGGCCATGGCCAACGTGCTGGCGGGGGGACTGTATTATGACCTGCTCAGCTTTCTGTTCGGGATGCGGGCCTATCGCCTGGCCTCGGCGGCGGAGGTGATGTTCTCGGTCTTGTTCACGCTATTTGGCCTGGCGGGCCTGGCGCTGTGGCCGACGGCTGTGACGGTGCTGGCGGCCCACTGCCTGTCGCAGGTGATGGTCCTGGTGGTGGGGGTCATTCTGCTCCAGAGTGCCCTGCACCAGGCCGAAGGCTACCGCGGCGATGCCAAGGACTGGCCTTTGAACGAGGCCCCCGCAGCGGGCGAGGTCACTGTGCTGCCCTCCGATACGCTCCGAGAGGCCAGCGACGACGACCTGGACCATGCCTTTCGGCGGGTGCTGCGGTTCGGCTTCGTGGCCATGGTGGGCAACATCCTTTGGCTGGTGGCCCAGCACGTGAGCCTGTACCTGACGAACCGCGGCTACGGGAAGGAGGAGGCCGCCGTCTTCAGCGCGTTCCTCCAGCTCAGCCAGGCGGTGCTGCTGGTGAGCGCCTCGGCCTTTGCGGTGGTCTTCGCCCACGTCGCCCGGCGGTGGGAGGCCTTCTCCCGCTCGGCCGCGATGGCCACGCTCCAGACCGCCTACAAGGCCATCACGGTCGCCATGATGGCCGTGACGATCGTGATCCTGGCCACGGGCCCCTGGTGGGTTCGCGTGCTGCCGGTGAAGTTCCATGGGGGTCTGGCGGTGCTGGGCGGGCTGCTGATGTTCTTCCAGTCCGTCAGCAACCTGTCGCTGCTGACCTCGGTCGCCCGCCTCCGCGAGCAGCCGATCGTCATTGCCCTGGCCGCACTGGCCGGGGGAGCGGCCAACGTAGCCCTGGCCGTGGGGCCGGTGCCGCGGTTTGACTACGGGCCGGCTGGCGCCGCCTGGGCTGCGGGCGTCGGCATGATGGCCGGCGGAACCGCCGTGACGGTCATCTACTTCCTCGCCGCCGGTGTGCGGATTCAACCCGTCACCTACCTGCTGATGGTCTGCCCGTTGCTGCTCCTGCTGCCGACCTGGGCGGCGGCCGCGGTGTGGGCGCTGGTGATCCTGGGCGCGCTCGCGACCCGGCTGCTGTTCGACCGTGACGAAAAGCGCACGCTCGTCTACGTGGTCTCCCATGGGCTGCGGCGGTTCGCCAGGAGGCGCCCATGACGCTCCGCGTGTCGGTCATCGTGCCCAGCCACGACCGCCCCGAAGGCCTGGCGGCGGCTGTGGAGTCGCTGCTGCACCAGACTCACCTGCCCGATGAGCTGATCGTGATCAACGATGGCCAGGCGGACATCGACGCCTCGCTCCAGGCCCGGGCCGCGGCGGCCGGCGTGAAGTTCCTCACCGAGCGCCGCTCCGTGCCCTCGGCGGCAGCCAGCCGCAACCGCGGCCTGGAATTGGCCGGTGGCGACGTCGCGGTGCTGCTCGACGACGACGTGGAGGCGCCGCCGGACTTCCTGGCCCGGCTGGAATCGCTCTACGAGGCCGACCGGCAGCAGCAGGTCAGTGGAATCTGCGGGCAGTATGTCGAGCCGACCCCGCCGGGGCTGCCGCGGCGGGTGTGGGAGGCCATCGCTGGCGCCTTGGCGGAGAATCGCTGGGCCCCGCGCGTCTCAGCGGCCCGCTACCTCCGCTTGCCCCCGGGCCTCCTCGGGCGGGTTAGGCCGGCGTGGCGTCTGGTGGGCGGCGTGATGAGCCTGCGGCGGAGGGTCTACCAGCGCTACCGCTTCACGGAAGCCTTCGCCGGCTACAGCCTGG
>JALHTV010000226.1 GCA_022866005.1 Phycisphaerae bacterium | reverse complement strand
TTCTGACATCGACGTAAGCACAACAGTATGCGGGTTCCCCGGCAGCGTTCCTAGGCCGCAGGCGGGGGGATTAGCGCTTCGGAGGGGCGAGGGTCGGGAGGGTAATCCCCCTGCTGCCGCAGGGGGCTTGCCCCACGCAGGCGCGTCCGAGAAGCCCCCGCCGTCAGGCGGGGGATACACTAGGACGCCAAAGACTTGCGAAGGGGGACGCGCTGGCGTTTGGCGGGCCGGTGGCCGATAATCCCTCCCCCGCCTGTGCCCGGGGGGTCTGGAGGACGGTGGCACGGTGGGATGCCAGAGGATGGAGAAGCCATGATCCGCGACCTGTTGCGAAAGATCGAGTCGGGCAAGGCCCTGGTCGGGGGGGTGGGGTTGGGCTACGTGGGGCTGCCGCTGGTGAGGGAGTTTGTGCGAGGTGGGGCGAGGGTGCTGGGCTTCGACGTCGATGCGGCCAAGGTCGCTCAGCTCAAGGCCGGGCGGAGCTACATCGAGCACATCCCCTCGAAGCTCATCCGCCAGATGGTCCGCAGCCGGCGCTTCCGGGCGACCGACGACTTCGCGCGCCTCTCGGAGGTGGACGTGATCCTCATCTGCGTGCCCACGCCGCTCACCCCGCAGCGCGAGCCGGACATGAGCTACATCGTCAGCACCGCCGAGTCCATTGCCGCTCACCTGCGCAAGGGCCAACTGGTCGTGCTGGAGTCCACCACCTACCCCGGCACGACGCGCGAGGTGATGCTGCCCATCCTGGCCAAGTCCGGACTGAAGGTTGGGCGGGACTTCTTCCTGGCCTTCTCCCCCGAGCGCGAAGACCCCGGGCGCAAGGACTACACCACGCGGACCATCCCCAAGGTGGTCGGGGGCTACGACCGCAAGTCGCTGGCGGCGGCGACGGCGTGCTACCGCATCGCGGTGAACACCGTCGTGCCCGTATCCAGTTGCGAGGCAGCCGAGGCGACCAAGATCCTGGAAAACACCTATCGCTGCGTCAACATCGCCCTGGTGAACGAGCTGAAGGTGCTGCTGGACCGCATGGGCATCGACGTCTGGGAGGTCATCCACGCCGCCAGCACCAAGCCGTTCGGCTTCACGCCGTTCTACCCGGGGCCGGGGCTGGGCGGGCACTGCATCCCCATCGACCCGTTCTACCTGTCCTGGAAGGCCCGGCAATACGGGCTGACCACGCGGTTCATCGAACTGGCCGGCGAGGTCAACGTGGCCATGCCGCGGTACGTCATCGGCAAGCTCATCGACGCCCTCAACGCCCGCGGCCAGGCGCTGAACGGCGCCAAGGTGCTCGTGCTGGGGCTGGCCTACAAGAAGGACATCGACGACGTGCGCGAGAGTCCCTCGCTGAAGCTGATCGAGCTGCTGAGGGCCAAGGGCGCCAAGGTGGACTACAACGACCCCCACGTGCCGCGCACCCACAAGATGCGCGAGCACAACCTACGGATGGCCTCCAAGCCCCTGTCGGCGGCGATGCTGGGCCGATACGACGCCGTCATCATCAGCACCGACCACAGCTGCTATGACTACCCGTTCATCGTCACGCATGCCCGGCTGGTCATCGATACGCGCAACGCCACCGGTGGCGTCAAACGGGGCCGCCGGAAGATCGTCAAAGCCTAGGGTCGCAATGCCCGCGGCCTGAAGCAGCGCGACCGCGTCGGTCAGGTTCACGGTCATGGGGTCGGCCCTGCTCACCAACAGTCCTCATTGTTGTCGGCCTCGTCGGGGACGCTGCTGACGCTCTCGGGGGATGTGGCGGGGCCTTGAGCGTGCCCGCAGGTGTGGCGGAACTTCACCAACGCCTCGGTGGGGGTGTTGGCCTCGATGGCGACCTCCGATTCCTGTCCATCGATCTGCCGGCGGTAGCGGATCCTGAAGACCATGTCTCCCTCCTGATGGTTGAAGGCAACGTACGATTCCCCCCCTACATCGGCAAATCGGGGGCCCGAGGCAAGCTAGGCAGAGTAATCAGTTCGCGGCGCCAACGCCGGTCGGTGCGACTGTTCCGGAGGCTGCCTGCGGGTCGAGGGGGACGGCGGGGGCCGATTAGGGCCTCTGGAGGTACTCGGCGATGGCGTCGGCGATGGCGTCGGCGAGTTGGCGGCGGTAGCCCGGCACGGCCAGGCGGGCGGCCTCATCGGCGTTGGACAGGTACCCCAGCTCCACCAGCACCGCCGGGCAGGTCGTGCCGACCAGGACGCGGTAGTTGGCCTCCTGTCGGCCGCGGGAGGGCACCCCGCTGGCTTGGAGGAGGCGGGCGATGGCGTCGGCGGCCGCCAGAGAGGCCGGGCCGGGCTGGCGGGCGACATAGACCGTGAACCCCCGAGCGGCGCGATTGCGGGCCGCGTCGGCGTGGATGCTGACGAACAGCTCGGCCCTGAGGCGGTTGGCTATCGCGGAGCGCTCCTCCAGCTCGATGAAGCGGTCGTCCTGGCGGGTCATGTGCGCGTCCACCCCGCGGCCCAGGAGGCCGTCGGTGACGAGCTGGGCGACCTCCAGGACGACCGCCTTTTCCTCCTGGCCGTGGACGCTCGTGGCGCCGGGGTCCTTGCCGCCGTGGCCTGGATCGATCACGACCACGCGGCCGGCCAGGGCCGTGGGCGCCGCGGCCTCAGGGGCGGGCACGGGGACCCGGGGGGGCGGGGGTGG
Source organism: Phycisphaerae bacterium (assembly GCA_022866005.1). GTDB lineage: Bacteria > Planctomycetota > Phycisphaerae > SM23-33 > SM23-33 > JALHTV01. The sequence goes on along the minus strand of JALHTV010000226.1, from coordinate 4,513 downwards.
GACCCGCTCGGCCCGGATGACCGGCTCGTAGCTCACGGGGACGAACAGCATCCCGTTGGCCCGCGCGACCGATCCCCGGGCCGCTGCGATGTGCCGGCCGTTGACGTAGAGGCGTCCTTCGGGCCCGGCGAAGATGACCACCGAGTTGCGCCCGTCGTGCAGGGACACCATCGTGGGCGACTGGCTGGTGACGGTCATGTCCAGTCGGCCGGCCAGCTTGTACGTGCTGAGGGTGTCCGGCTGGGTCAGCAGCAGGCCATGGTCTTCCTGGATGAGCGGGGGGGCGCAACCGGTCGAGACTGCTCCCACCGCCGCCAGGGCCGCGAATACCGCCGTTCTCCACGTCAACGCCACACACTCCTATCGGTCCCAGGCCCTCTGGCGGCTGCGCGTGGGCATCAGCCCTTGACGCCCCCCGCCAGCCAGCAGTACACCAGCACCGCCACCCACGCCAGGCCCAGCGCGGCCAGCAGCGCGTAGCGCCACCACGGCGCGCGGGCGGCGCGGTCCGGGATGCCGTCGACCACGTCGATTGGCTCGCGGGGCGGCGGCGCGGGCGGGGTGGCGCGGGTCTGTTTGCTCATTCTTTCAGATCAAACTGCGAGGGCGATCCGAACGCCTCCGCGAAGCTGTAGACGTCGCGGAAGTCCTCCACGCTGTCTTCTTCGGTCTTGTGCATCACGTCGTGCTGGATCAGCAGGTAGACCATGTTGCCAAAATCGATGGACTTCGTGATGTTCCAGTGCTTCAGGACCGTCTCAGCCATCAGGCCCCACTTCTCCATCGCCAGGTCGCGCAGGGCCAGGCAGATCTGCTTGCCGCTGACGTGGCGAGGGGCCTTGCCGCTGGAAGATGCAGGCGGCGGGGCCGTCTCCTCCTCGTAGGCCTGGCGCAAGGCGCGCGGCCAGCCCTCGTTCAGCAGGAACACGTAGGCCTCGACGGGGTAGCGCCCGTCGGCGCGGATGATGTCGAGGATTCTCTTGTCGCTCAGCTTGGTCATCTAGGTTTTTCGGGGGAACAGGGCCTCGGCCGCCTGGAGCCTTGTCCCGGCGGGCAGCACGCCCCAGCGGCCCAGGTCGCTGGTGGGTTGCGGGGGCACCGACCAGCCCAGTTGCCCCAGGCCGCGATCGGCCGTCTCGGGCATGAACGGGCGGAGGTACAGCAGCATGATTCGCACGGCCTCCGCGCAGGCGTAGAGGATGTCGCCCAGGCGGTCCTTGGCCGCGGGGGTCTTGGCCAGCTTGAACGGCTCGGTGGTGTCGATGAAGCGGTTGGTCGCCCCGGCCAGGTTGAGGATGCCTTCCAGGACCGTATGGAACTGACAGGCAGCCATCGCGGAGGGGACCGCCGTGACCAGCGCCTCCGCCACGGTGCGAACCTCGGCGGCCTCAGTGAGGCCCGCGCCGGTGGGGGCGGGGACGGCGCCGTCGCAATAGCGATGGATCATATTCACGGTGCGGCTCAGCAGGTTGCCGATGTCGTTGGCCAGGTCCCCGTTGTAGCGCCGGCGGAGCATCTCGTGCGAAAAGTCCCCGTCGGACCCGAACGGCACCTGGCGCAGCAGGAAGTAGCGGTACACGTCGCGCGAATACTCCCGGGTGATGTCGCGGATGGTCTGGCGCGAGATGAAGTTGCCCAGGCTCTTGGACATCTTCTTGCCCTCGGAGGTCCACCAGCCGTGGGCGAAGATGCAGCGGGGCAGCGGCAGCTCCAGCGCCATCAGCATCGCCGGCCAGTAGACCGCGTGGAACCACAGGATGTCCTTGCCGATCAGGTGCACGTCCGCCGGCCAGAAGCGTGCGCGCTCGCCGTCATGCTCGTCGCCGATGGGCGGGTCTCCCAGGGCGGTGACGTAGTTGCTCAGCGCGTCGATCCACACGTAGACGCTGTGGGCCGGGTCGTTGGGCATGGGCACGCCCCAGCCGCCCAGCTTCTCCAGCAACCGCGAGATGCTCAGGTCCTCCACACCCGCCGCCAGTTTGCTGAGCACCTCGTTCCGCCGGGCGATGGGCCGGACGAAGTCCTCGTGCGATTGGATGTAGTCGATCAGGGCCGGGATCCAGCGGCCCAGGCGGAAGAAGTAGCTGGGTTCGCTGTAGCGGACCAGCGGCTTTCCGGAGATGGCGCCTCTGTAATCGGTCTCGCGGGCGACCGACTCGGTGACGAATTCCTCCTGGCCCTCGTCGTACCAGCCCTCGTACTGGCCCAGGTAGATCTGGTCGCGCGCGAGCAACCGGCGGACGAGTTCCTGCACGCGCCGCTCGTGGCGCACGTCGCTGGTGCGGATGAAGTCATCGTAAGAGATGTTCAGCTCGCGCCACAGCTCAATGAACTGCCCCACCACCTCATCGGCCAATTCCCGCGGCGACACGCCCCGCTCGGCGGCGGCCTTGACGATCTTGGCGCCATGCTCGTCGGTGCCGGTCAGGAAGTGGACCTCGCGCCCCTCGCTGCGCCAGTAGCGGGCCAGGACGTCCGCGGCGATGGTGGTGTAGGAGTGGCCGATGTGCGGGACATCGTTGACGTAGTAGATCGGCGTGGTGACGTAGTACGTCCGGGCCATAGAACCGCCCATCGTCCCCAAATCCGCCCAGAAATCAAGCCCCCGGTGCAAGTGCGGGGGTCCCCGGGGGTCCGAATAACCCCTTGTCCAGTGAAGAGTGCAAATACTGCCGTTTTTCTATGAGGCAATCCTGCGGTCCCGGTGTATGATTTGACAACCCCTCAGGAGTGGGCGAACGTCGACATCTTGCCGTGTGTTCCAGGGCTCCGGCCACAGGAACCTAGCCCACTAGAGGGGGGTTTTGCCTGTTCGGGGGCAGGTGCGAACGTTCGATCAAGGGCTTAACATAGCGGGCGCCGGTCGGCTGTTCGGAAGCAAGACCAGCCCTACGCGAGGGCGTAGGTTTGGTGCGAAGGGGTGTACCAGGTATTCTGTGATTCGGCTGGTCGAGTCTCCCACGAACGGCGTGGGTGCCTTCCATGAATAGGGACTGGGTGGAAGAGAATCTTGGATCTCTCGGTGGTCGATTCAGCCCTCCTATTCGCGTGGAGGAAACACGAGAGTTCGAACCCACATCCGATCTCTATGATGGGCTATTCAGTGCAGGGGACTTTGCCTATTTCGTGCGCCTGTTGTGCGATCATCTCCAACTGTCGACAGCCCCTGAGATTGAAATCGTTGGAGATAGTGACGTCCCGGTGCTCGACCTCCAAGCAGGACTGCGCTTCTTTGGGAAACAGATCGACTCGGCTGGGGACTACGGAGGCAAACCGCTCTCTATCCCACGAATCAGAGTTGGGGCTTCTTATCTCCGGAGACCCAGGGTCTTGGCGAAGATATGCGCGCATGAGCTTGGCCATCATCTCTTGCGCACAAGATGGGCTAGCATGCCCCCGGCGCGCGATGCAGAGATGGTCACTGACCTGGCATCGGTCTTCTTCGGACTCGGAAAGCTCATGCTCACCGGTGCGGCGCAACCTGGGGCAGAATCAGTCATTGAGCCCGTTCATCTTTCTGATGAGGGTGTGGCATACCTTGGGTACCCTTTGCTCTCCTATGCGTACTACATCTGCCAACGCACCCGAGGAGTGGCGGGGAGACACCTATACCGACACCTAGAGGGTCCTTGTGTCGAAATGGTTCGAGCCTTTGCGTACCACCAACCGGGGAAACGCAGTTGGTGGTTGAGATTGTGGGACTTGCTCTTTGTCCCCCCTGAGCTTCCTCAGACCGACGGGACCCGCATCGCGGATGGCGCGTGGCGGCTTGACGAAGGCAAACGTTGGATCTTCCCCTGCCCTAAATGTGGTGTGAGACTTAGGATCCCAAGGTCTGAAAAACAGGTGCACGTGAGGTGTTCCCATTGTGAACACCGCTTCGTGCTTGCCCCTCGACATCTCTGACGAGGGCAGCAGCGATTGGGGGGGGCGTTTGTCACCCTTCTCAGGAGGGTCCCTAAGCCAGATCGCCCATGCAAGTGCGTGGTGATTCCCCGTGACCCCGTGTGTGCGATGTGCGCTCTCCTTAGCGCCGGTCGCGATCCACTTTACCCAGCTTCTACCGCAGGGCGGCCAGGAGGCCGTCGGCGGCGCGGACGACGGTTTGCGGCGCGCCATCGGGCGGGGCGGGCTTGGCGGCGTGGATCTGGCCGGGGCGGAGGTACTGGATGCTCCGCCAGCCCAGGCGGTTGGGCGCGACGAAGTCTTTGGCTGGGTTGTCGGCCACGTAGGCGCAGGCCTGGGCCGGGACGTCCAGCTTCCTGGCCATGGCCTGGAAGCCCGCCAGGGAGGGCTTCCAGGACTCCCTTCCGAGCAGCTCAGTGAACAGCACCTGGTCGAAGAATCGCTCCAGCTTCAGTGAGTCCAGCTTCAATTGCTGGGCGGGCAGGTAGCCGTCCGTGAGCAGGGCCAGGCGGAAGCGCACGCGCAGGAGGCCCAGCAGCTCGGGGATGCCGCTGTAGGGGGTGATGGCGGGGGCGTGATTGCGGTAGACCTCCACCAGCTCGGCGAT
>JALHTV010000225.1 GCA_022866005.1 Phycisphaerae bacterium | reverse complement strand
GCGAGCTTGAACGCCACGCCCGCCCCCGACAGGTCTGCATTGGGATACTTACCCGGCGGCACGGCTGGATGGACGATCGCGTCGGCCGGGGGGAGCTGGTGGTCGGGGCTGTGATGGTCGGTGACGATGACCTCCACCCCCGCTGCCCGGGCGGCCGCCAGCGGCTCGTGCGCGGCGATGCCGCAGTCGATGGTGATCAGCAGGTCCATTCCCTCACCGACGAGCTTAGCCACGGCCTCGGCATTGACCCCGTAGCCCTCTTCCAGCCGGTGCGGCACGTAGAAGCGCACGTTCCCCCCGACCATCCGCAGCAGCGAGTGCAGGATGGCGACCCCGGCCATGCCGTCCACGTCGTAGTCGCCGTACAGGACGATGCGGGCCTTGCGCGCGACGGCTGCGGCGATCCGCCGGGCGGCCTGGGGGCAGCCGGGCAGCGAGTCCGGGGAATGCAGGTCGGTGAGCTTGGGGTTCAGAAACGTCTTGCAGGCCTGGGGGTCGGTGATGCCGCGATTGGCCAGCACCTGCGCGACGATCGGCGCGGTGCCGATCCGCCTGGCCAGCTCCTCGGCCGCCCCGTAGACGGGCGCGACCTCCCAGCAATTGCTCCCGTACCTCCATGCGTGCAAGGCCATGACACTCCCTCGCCGAGCCTATAGGGGGATTGTACCTCCAGGCGGGACGATGTCGAAGCGCCCGTTGCCAGCCGATTGCCGATTGCCAATTGTCAATTGAACAGCAAAGGCATGCTATGGCCTGCTGGCTTCCTATCTCTAAGACCCCCGTTGGCGCCGGTGGTCCAATCGGCAATCGGCAATTCTTACTGGGCCACCCAGCCGCCATCGACGCTGAGGATCGCACCGGTGACGAAGCTCGCGGCAGGACTCGCCAGGAAGACCACCGGGGCGCGGATCTCGTGCATTTCGGCCCAGCGGCCCATGGGCACTCTCCCCAGGACGTCGGCGGCCATCTGGGGGTCTTCCATCAGCGGGCGGTTGATCTCGGTGGCGAATGGCCCGGGGCAGAGGCAGTTGACCGTCACGCCGGTCCGGGCCAGCTCCACCGCCAGCGTCCGCGTCATCTGCACGACCGCCCCCTTGGAGGCGGTGTAGCTCACGCGCCCGGGCAGCCCCACCAGGCCCACGGAGGAGGCCATGTTGATGATCCGCCCGAAGCCGGCCCTCACCATGGGGGGCACCGCGGCCTGGCAGCAGTGGAACACGCCGGTGACGTTGACGGCCTGGATGCGCAGCCAGTCGGCCTCCTGGACCTTCTCCAGAGGTGCGCGGACGTTGGTGCCGGCGTTGTTGACCAGGATGTCGATCCGCTTGAAGTGCTCCAGGGCCGCCTCCACGAACGCCTGGGCGCTGGCGCGGTCGGTCACGTCCAGCACGGCGGCCTGCACGTCGCGGGCGGTGGCGGCGGCGATCTCGCGGGCGGCCTGGGCAAGCTCCTCCCCGTGGCGGGCGCCGATCAGCACGTCTGCGCCCGCCTCCGCCAGCGCCATCGCCATCTCCTTGCCCAGGCCCTTGGAGCCGCCGGTGACCAACGCGACGCGGCCTGTCAGATCAAAAAGCCCTGTCATGGATGTCCCTCAACACGGCGGCCGGTTGGTCAGGCAGTCAATTAGTCAATCGGTCAATCAGTCAATTGGCCAAGCAGACACCAGTGGGGACCACTGACTGACCCGTTGACCGATTGACCGATCGACCGGCCTCTACGCCTTCTTGCCGATCACGGCGATCTTGAGCTGCTCCGCCAGGGCCAGCGTGGCGGGCTTGTCGACGATGAGGGTCTTTCCGGCCTCGACCACCAGGCACGCGCAGCGGGCATCCTTGAGGTGCCGCAGCGTGCCCGGCCCGATGGCGGGCACGTCGAAGCGCATGTCCTGCTTGGGGCGGGCGACCTTGACCATCGTCCAGCCGCCGCTGCGGCACAGGCGCCCGGCGCGGCGGATCATCGCGTCGGTGCCTTCCACGGCCTCGACGGCGATGATGTCGCGCTCCTTCACCGCGACCGCCTGGCCGATGTCCAGGTCAGCGCTGGCGCGGGCGATCCGCCAGCCGAACTCGATGTCGCCTTCCAGGCCCGCCGGCGGCGGCGTCGGCGTCATCGGGCCTTCGCCAGCCAGGTGCTCGGTGCAATACTTGACGCTGCTGACCAGTTCGATGTTCTCGCTCCTCAGTTCATCAGCCATCGCCAGCAGCACGGCGTTGTCGCGCCGGTCCTTTCGCAGCCGGAAGTACCACATGCGGATCGCCCGCAGGTCGGGCAGGTGCCGCAGGAGCATCAGCGGGGAGTACATGGCGCGCTTGCGAACCCCGCCGATCATGACGGCCTCGTGCACGTCGTGG
>JALHTV010000224.1 GCA_022866005.1 Phycisphaerae bacterium | reverse complement strand
GGTGTTGTGCTCCGCGAAGATCTCATCGGCCGGTGCGGAGATGTAGTAGCCGCCGCTGGCGGCGATCCCGCCCATCGAGACGACGACCTTCTTGCCGGCGGCGGTCTGGAGGTCGCGGATCATGGCGTGGATCTGATCGGCCGAGGAGGCGTCACCTCCGGGAGAGTCCACCCGCAGGACGACGGCCTTGACGGTGGCATCGTTGAGGGTCTGGCGGTAGAAGCGGGCGAAGCGCTGGACGGCCTCATTGTCGATGCCGCCCTGGAGGCGATAGATGGCGACCACTTCCTGATAGTTGCCGGGGCGCACGACCCTTGTGTCCATGCCCTCGGCCTCGGTCACTACCGACAGGGCCATCAGCAGATGGATGTTCAGCAGGATCGACACGACAAAGATGAACCAGCCCAGCCCGCGCACCAGCCGCCGCGCACAGCCTCCCCGGGGCTGCTGGGCGTACCACCACGGCGGCACGGGCGGCAGCGACGGTGGGGCCGGCGGTGGCGATGGCGATGGCGATGACGATGACGACAAGCCCTGCCCCACGTTGGTTTGGTCGCTCATGGATGATCTCCTTTGTGTGCAGATTCGCCGCGGCGCCGCGCACCAGGCGCGCCTCCCCGCGGCAGGGGGGAGTATACCTCCGCGGGCGGGCCGACCGCCATAGCTTGCGCCCCTGGCGTGCGGGGTGCTTGACCGGCCCGGCGGGCAGTGCCACAATGCCGTGGTGATTCCTTGCCGATCGCCGACCGGGGCGTAGCTCAGCTTGGCTAGAGCGCTTGGTTTGGGACCAAGAGGTCGCTGGTTCGAATCCAGTCGCCCCGATTGCAGGGGAAGAGACCGGTCTACCGATCCGGCCTTCGTCCCTGGACCTGGAGGGTCAGATTCCCATCGGGGACGCGTGCGGAGTCTCGCAGTAGCAAGGTGATTTCCTATGGATGATCGTGAAGTGGCCAGGTATTGGGACGCCAACGCGGCCGCTTGGGCCCGGGGCGTGAGCGAAGGCTGGGACGTCTATCGGCAGTACGTCATCGCCCCGGGGATGGATGAGGTGATGCCGCCGGTGGCGAATCTGGCGGTGCTGGACATCGGCTGCGGAGAAGGGGTCCACACTCGCCGCCTGGCCGAGCGAGGCGCGCGGGTGGTCGGGGTCGACTCCAGCCGCGAGATGATCGCCACCGCGCAGCGCCAGGAGGCCGAGCGCCCCCTGGACATCGCGTATCGGTGCGCACCCGGCAACGATCTGTCGGCCTTTGCGGACGAGGCGTTCGACGCGGTGGTGTCGTTCATGGCCATGATGGACATGGCCGACTACGCCGGGTGCATTTGCGAGGTCGCGCGCGTGCTCAAGCCCGGCGGCTGGCTGCAATACGCCATCACGCACCCGTGCATGGACTCCCCCATCATGGGCAAGCATTGCGACGAGCAGGGGCGCGAGATCGGCCGAGTCGTGGGCAACTATTTCCTGCTTCAGCCGCTGACCGACTCCCAACGGATCGGCCGGTGGTTCTGGCACCACGCCCCCGCCGACCGGCGCCCCGTCGCGCGGCCCTTTGAGATCCCGCGCTTCTTCCGCACGGTCAGCGAGTACCTCAACACGGTCATCCAGGCCGGCTTGGTGCTGATGGGCCTGCACGAACCCTACGCCAGCGACGCCGCCATCGCCGCCTGCCCCGGGGTGGCCGACACGCGCATCTGGCCCTACCTGCTGGTCGTCCAGGCCCGCCGCCCATCCCACCCCGAGGTCGCCGCGCTGTAGCGCACGTGGCTTGATCGCGGCGGCTCCCTTCTCCGCACGTCAGCTCTAGGTCGCCGAAAAAGGAAGGGCCGGCCTCGTGAGGAGAGACCGGCCCCGAAAGGGCGAGCGTCAACTACTCAACCGCCAGCGCTTACCTGCGCCGCCGGATGCAGGCCAAACCACCGAGGACCAGCAGGCTCATCGTCGCCGGCTCGGGGACCTCGTAGTCCAAGATCAGCCTCGGTCTATAGGTCGACTCGCTGTCCTCAAGGTCGCACCAGTAGGTCGTCGTGCCAACACGGGCGGGCAGGGTCAGCGTGATCACCCCGTTCGTGTCGGCCTGGACGTACGGCAGCAGCTTCGTGATGTCCAAGCTGAAATCCGTGGCCACGGCCTTGCCCGCGTTGCAGACGCCGCTGCCCACCTGCTCCCCGGCGGTGAAGGCCACGCCGCTCGGGTCGTTGGCATAGGTGGAGGTCGCCTGGTTCCAGTCCAGGACGGTCTGAGACCAGCCATCGTAGGCCTCGGGCAGCACCCAGATATCCAGGGTCTTGCCGTCGTTGTCACGGCCCTCGGCGGTGTCGCTGGTCAACCGGAGCGTGACGGAGTTTAGCGACAGCACATCCGTAGGGACCTGGAACTTGAGGTAGCTCTTAACGATGGCGGTGGGTTCGGCCAGTGAGCCGCTCCACTGGGTCTTCAGCAGGCCCTTGGTATTGCGATTGGAGATCCCACCATCACCGATGGTCCATTCGATGTAGACATCCGCGCTGGTGACGTACGTCACCACGGCGGCATCGGTCGCGGCGGCGGCAGCACACAACACCACGCAGCCCACGAGTAATGTGCGTTTCATGACGTCACTTCCTTTCTTGGCGTGGTGCGCTTAGCGATGCCTGCGGATGCAGGCCAGACCCCCGAGGACCAGCAGGCTCATCGTCGCCGGCTCGGGGATGACCTCCAGGGTCAGGTTGTCGACGGTGTGGTAGCCGATACCGTTGCCTGGGCTGTCGCCACCGACATATCGCTGGTTGCGGATGTAGAAGCCAGTCCAGTTGGCCGGATCGGCGAACATGGGGTTCTGGGCCAGCAGGTTCATGGTTACATTCTGGAGCTCCGGTGGGGCATCCACGGCGAGGGTGACCAGGTTCATGGCGCTGAACGACATCGACCCATCACCGCCATTGGCGGCCAGGTCCATGTCCAGGATCAACTGCATGTTGCAGTCGTTGCTGTCCAGCACGGGGTTGGTCGGGGGCGTGCCTCCCACGGTGGAGTAGGTCCCGGCGGCCCCGCGGACGCGCCAGTTCATGCTCACGTAGGTCATCCCCATCTGAACGGCTAGCTCCCCCTGCGTGTTGCCGCTGATGATGGTGTTGGCGCAGGGGTCGATGCCATCCACCCAGATCCCCAGCAGCCAGCCGCAACGGTAGTTGATGTGGGTGTCGGCCGTGAAGCGGAACTGCGTGTTGCTGCTGTCCAGCCCGGGAAACAGGGTCGTGGTGGTCGGGTAGTTAGTCAGCGCGGAGGCAAGCTGCTCGGCGCCGGAGCCGTTCACCTGTGCCCGCAGGTCCCCGGTGTAATCCGTGTCCGGATACACGTTGACGTTGCCCTGGTTGCTCGAGACGGAAGACCAGGTGACCGTTCCGTCGTTGTTCATCCACAGGGCCGAGTACTGGGAGAGGCCGTCGAAGTTGTACACATACGTCGTCCCAACCGGCGCTGCATTGGCGGCTGAGACGCACAACAGGACCAGAGTTAACATTGCCATGCGCTTCATGGGATTTGGTTCCTTAAGGCTAAAACGGACTCGACGATTTGCACCTTCACGGCCTCGCGGCCGGAACACCCGGCCGCACCTAACAGGCGCTCCGCGTGAAGGCGTTTGCGGCCGGCCTCATGGCGTGAGCATGCGGCCAGCACCGCGAGGGCTCGACCCGACGGTCGTCGGCCCCCAAGCGCGAGGAATTCACTGGAGACGCTCACTTGCGCCTCCGGATGCAGGCCAGGCCACCCAGGACCAG
>JALHTV010000223.1 GCA_022866005.1 Phycisphaerae bacterium | reverse complement strand
GCTCGGTGAGTTCGAGGCGCAGATTCAGCGGGCCCTAGACCTGGGCGTTCGCCCGACGCACCTGGACAGCCACCGGCACATGCACGCATTCCCGCCGTTGTTTGCGGGCGTGGTCCGCCTGGCCCGGAAGTACGCCATCCCCTGGGTCCGCTGGCCCTGTGAGACCCTCCGCGGACGGGGCTGGCCCCGGCCACCCCGGGGCCAGGCCGGCGTCGCGGAGATTCTGCGGGCCTTGTGCAGGATGAGCACAGCGGCCGGCAGCCAGGTCCGCGCCACCCGGGGAACCTGGGGCATCGCCCACACCGGGCGCATCGACGCCGCGTGGCTGATCCACGCCGCCAGGCTCCTGCCGGAAGGGGCCACCGAGATCATGGTGCACCCGGGCCTGGCCGACGGGCTGGACGCGCGCGACTCCCGCCTGGCGGACAGCCGCCCGAGAGAACTGCAATCGCTCTGTGACCCGACGGTGAGAGAGGCCTTCGTCCGAAACCATCGCCAGATGATTCACTATGGACAGCTCGGCGCACGACAAGTCTGATCAGAGTCCACCGGCCGACTCCGTTCGATGCAGCGTCGTCGTCCCGTTCTACAACGAGCAGTCGGTGGTCGGGGAACTGTACCGGCGCATCCGGCGAGTCATGGACCGCCGCGGGGACCCCTACGAGATGGTGTTCGTCAACGACGGCAGCTCGGACAGGACCGGTGAGGTCCTGGCCGGCCTGGCCGAGACGGACGAGAAGGTGTGCTTTGTGGACCTTCGTCGCAACTTCGGCCAGACGACGGCGCTCCAGGCCGGCTTCGACCAGGCCCGAGGGGAGGTCATCGTCGCGATGGACGGCGACCTCCAGCACGACCCCTACGAGATCCCCCTGCTGCTGCGCAAGATCGACGCGGGCTACGACATCGCCTCAGGCTGGCGCCGGCGGCGCGGGGACAACCTGCTGAGCCGGCGCATCCCCTCCCGCGTGGCCAACTGGCTGCTCGCCAAGGTCTCGGGCGTGCCGCTGCGGGATTTCGGCACGACGTTCAAGGCCTACCGCAGGGACGTGCTGCGCGGTGTGCGCCTCTATGGGGAGATGCACCGCTTCGTCCCGGCCGTGTGCGCGCGCCTCGGGGCGAAGATCTGCGAAGTGCCGATCAAGAACGTCCCTCGCCGCGGCGGCCGAAGCAACTACGGCCTGGGCCGGACGTTCCGCGTGGCGCTGGACATCCTGACGGTGCGCTTCATAACCGCCTACCTGACGCGCCCGCTGCATTTCTTCGGCCAGGCCGGGCTGATCTCGCTGGCCGGCGGGGGGCTGATCCTGGCCTACGGCCTGGTCCGCAAGGTGCTTCAGTGGTCCACCTTCCATCTGTTCCAGCAGCACGGGCCGCTCATGGCGGTGGGGTTCATGGCGGTCATCGCGGGCCTGTTGTTCCTGTCCACCGGGCTGATCGGAGAATTGCTGATGCGGGTCTACTTTGAGTCCACCCCCGCTCGAACCTACGCCATCCGGCGGATCATCCGCCGAGGTGCCACAGACACCCCCCAGGAGGGCGCCCCATGATGCCCCAGGCCGCGCGCGCCAGGTCCCCGCTGTCGTGGACGATCGCCCAGTACGTGCTGGTGGTCGGCCTCAGTGGGCTGCTGACGCTCTGGAAGCTGGGGGCTCCGGCATTGGACGGGCACGAGGCCTACGTCGCCGTGGCCGCGCGGACCATGGTCACTCCGGATCATTGGCTGAACCCGGACATCGCCGACGGTCCGATCCCCGCCAACACCGCGCTGAACCACTGGCTGATCCCCGTGTTCAACGGCGAGCCGCGCGTGGTGAAGACGCCGCTGGCGTACTGGTGCGTCGCCGCCCTGATGAAGCTAGGTTCCCCGGCCAACGAGTTCACCGCCCGGTTGCCGTCGGCCCTGGCGGCGGTGGTGCTGGCGGCGGTGGTCCTGGCCCTGGGGCGCCGCATGCTCCCGCCGCGCGCAGCGATGCTGGGGGCCTTGATGTTCGCCACCTCCGTCGCCGTGATCGGCTGGGGCCGAAACGCGCGGGCCGACATGCAGATGATGCTGTGGATGACCGTGTCCTTAGCCTGCTTCTACTGGGCCATGCAACAGGGCTCCGCGCTGGGGCGGCATCTCCTGATCGTGGCAGCCTGGGGCGCGCTGGGCCTGGCCAATCTCGCCAAGGAGCTGGCCCCGCTGTTCATGCTGCTGCCGGCCCTGCTATACGTCTGTTGGCGGGCCTCGCTCGCGCACAACGAAGACGGAATGGATGAATCGCCCCGGGGGCTTGTCCGGTACCTGATTGCCGCCGCGGGGAGTTACGTCGTGTGCGGGGTGATCCGGGTGGTTCCGGCCATTCAGTGGTGGCGATGGGCCGGGATTGGTGAAGACTTGGGGGTGGCTGTCACCATGGCGGTTGCCCTCGGAGGCCCGGTGTTGGGCTATGCGGTTTTCAGTCGGCCCTGGCGGGTGTTCAGAACGATCTTGCCAGGCACCCTGATAGGGGTCGTCGTGATGGCCCTGCTTTTCGTGCCATGGATGTTCTACCTATCACGCACGTTGCCCCAGGCTGCGGGAATGCTCGTGCACCAGACGACGGAGCGGGCCTTGGGAACCGGCGGATGGCTGGAGCGCTGTGCGACCCCGCTGACAGGCTACTATCTCACTGCCTTGGCCAAGTGGTCACTGCCCTGGGTGGCCTTCCTTCCGGGCGCGCTGGCAATCCCCCTGATGAAGCGTTTTCTGACCGATCGAGATCCTCTGGTGTTCCTGCTGCTGTGGGTCTTTGGACTGGTGTTGTTGTTCAGCGCGTCGGTCGGCAAGCACGAGCAGTACATCCTGCCCGCCATGCCCCCGGTGTGCCTGCTGATGGGCTACTGTGCGGAGGACGTGTTCTTCACGCACCGCTGGATATCGCTCAAGTTCGCACGGGCGATCTTGGCGGGATACGGGGCAGTGGTTCTTCTGGCCGGGGCGGGTGGTCTGGCCGCGATGGCGGTCGTGCAGGATCGGTGGTATGCGCCCTATGTCCGCCACGTGCTGCTGATCGCATTGGTGGCCCTCGTGCCCGCGTGCCTGGGCGTCTGGGCGCTAGTCCGCTCCAGGCCGCGCTTGGCCATCGCCCTGATGGTTCTGGCCATGGTGTCAGGCGAGTTGGCGTTTGTGTCCAGGGCCAGTTTGTGGAATCGCCGGTGGGAGGACTATGCCCGTTTCGGCCTCGCGATCGCCAAGGAGGTCCCGCAGACGGCGGAGCTCCTGGCCTGGAGCAGACCGGACCCGGCCGTCGTGTGGTATTCCAGACGGGAAGTTCCCGAAGCATCGAAGCAAAGGGCCAGGCTGGTGCGGATGTACGGCGCAGAGGCCGGGGAGAGGATGTGGCGTCAGCGGCTGAGTTCCAGCCAGGGGCGGCTCTACGTGGTCGCAACGAAGACTGACGCCAGGGAGTTGTCCGGCCTGGGTCTGGAGCCGATGGCAGTGGCGGTTGCTACGGTCAGCGGCTCTTGCCTCTTCCGGCTGTAGGCGCGACGGACGCGGGTCGCAAGAGTCCCAGCCCACTCCATCGGCTTTAGAACATGCCCAGGACGTTGCCCTTCTCGTCGAGGTCCACGGTCATGAAGGCCGGGCGTGACGGCAGGCCCGGCATGGTGCGCATCATTCCCAGCAGCGGGTAGAGGAAGCCCGCACCGGCGGAGGCCCGCACCTCGCGGATCGGCACGGTGAAGCCTCGCGGCACACCCTTGACCGTCGGATCATGCGACAGGCTCAGGTGCGTCTTGGCCATGCAGATGGGCAGGTGGTTCAGCCCGGCCTTTTCATACAGGCTGATCTGGCGCTCGGCCAGCGGCTCGTAGGTCACCCGCTCGGCCAGGTACACCTTCTTGGCGATCGTCTCGATCTTGTCCTTGATGGGCAGCGTGTCTTTGTAGAGCAACTGGAACTTGCTGGGCTTCTCGCAGGTAGCCAGGACGACCTCAGCCAGGGCCACGGCGCCTTTGCCGCCCTGGGCCCAATGCTCGCAGGGCACGGCATCCTCGGCCCCGGCGGCCTTGGCGGCCTTGCGCACGATCTCGACCTCCGCGTCGGTATCCGTGGCGAACTTGTTGACCGCGACGACCACCGGCACGCCGAACATCTTGACGATCTCGACGTGCCGCACCACGTTGCACAGGCCCTTTTCCAGCAGCGCGGGGTTCTCTTGGGTGTAGGCCTCATTCAGCGGCTTACCCGGGACGACCTTGGGCCCGCCGCCGTGCATCTTCAGGGCGCGGATGGTCGCCACCAGCACCACGCAGTTGGGCACCAAGCCGCTGATGCGGCACTTGATGTTGAAGAACTTCTCCATGCCGATGTCGGCACCGAACCCGCTCTCGGTGACCACGTAGTCCGCCAGTTTCAGCGCGATGCGGTCGGCGATGATGGAGCTGTTGCCGTGGGCGATATTGGCGAAGGGTCCGGCGTGCACGAAGGCGGGTTGGCCTTCCAGGGTCTGCATCAGGTTGGGCTTGATGGCGTCCTTCATCAGCACGGCCATGGCCCCGCCGACGCCCAGGTCCTCTGCGGTGATGGGCCGGCCTTTGCGGTCGGTGCCGATGATGATCCGCCCCAGGCGCTGCCGCATGTCCTTCAGATCGGCGGCCAGCGCCAGGATCGCCATGACCTCGCTGGACACCGAGATGTCGAAGCCCGTCTGTCTCGGCCGGCCGTCCTCACTCGTGCCCAGACCCACCACAATGTTGCGCAGCGCGCGATCGTTGACGTCCACCACTCGCCGCCACGTGATGCTGTAAGGATCGATGTCCAACCGCTTCAGGCCGATCTTGGCGAGGTCCTTGTCCGACATGCCCTGCTCGTGCATGATCCGCGCGTCGATCGCCGCCGCGAGCAGGTTGTGGGCGATGGACACGGCATGGATGTCGCCGGTCAGGTGCAGGTTGAACTCCTCCATCGGGATGATCTGGCTGTATCCGCCGCCCGCGGCACCGCCCTTGATTCCGAACGTCGGACCCATCGACGGCTGGCGGATGCACAGGAAGACGCTCTTGTGCAACAGCCCCATGGCCTGCGTCAGGCCGACGGAGGTGGTGGTCTTGCCCTCTCCCAGCGGGGTGGGCGTGATGGCCGTCACGTCGATGTACTTGCCGCTGGGACGCGTGGCCAGCCGCTCCAGGATGCTCAGCTTCACCTTGGCCTTGAGGTCCCCGTGGGGCTCCAACTCCTGGGGCAGGATGCCCGCCTGCTTGGCGATCTCGGTGATGGGACGCGGCTTGGCGGCATGAGAGATCTCGATGTCAGAGGGAACAGATTGCACCATGGTCGGTCTCCTTGTTGAGGCCCCTGCGCCCTCGGCGCGGGCGCCGCCAGGCCGGGCGACTCTGGGCAGCCCGGGGCCGGCAATGATGGACTCACGTGCGGGCTTTGATCTCCGAAAGAATGCGTTCCGCGGCCTTGAGACTATCGGCGATTTCGTTGCGCGGTTCTGCACTGCCGTCGGGGGCGATCGTCACAATGCCCCCGGCCAGCCGATCATCCGTGGGCAGGCATCCCACCAAAGGGATGTCCTGGAGCTCTGCGGCAATCTTCTGCATCTCTGTCGGTCGGTTCGTCCGGTTGGCCACGGCGAGAATGTTGCGCATGCCCACGTCGGCGGCGAGCTTCCTCACGCGATGCGCCGTGTGCGTGCTCCAGGCCGTCGTGTCCACGACGACGAGCAGCGCGTCCATGGATTGCGCCGTGGCCCGGCCGAGATGCTCAATGCCTGCCTCCATGTCCATGACGAGGTGCTCTTCCCGCGCCAGCGCCAGGTGCACCAGCAGCGCCTTCAGCAGCGCCGTCGCGGGACACAGGCAGCCTTCCCCGCCTCGGCGGATGCCCCCCAGCACCAGCAGGCGAATGCGGCCGATCCGTCGGGAATACTGCTGGGGGATATCATCCACCCGCGGATTGAGCTTGAAGAACGCCCCGTACCCGTCGGTCGCGCCCGTGCGCTCCTGGATGAGCTGGCGCATCTCGGCCAGCGGTGTGATCGGCTCGTCGTCAGGTATCCCCAGGGCCGAGGCCAAGTTAGCGTCGGGATCGGCGTCAATGGCGACGACATCCCTGCCCTCGCGGTTCAGCGCAACAGCCAGGAGCGCCGACAATGTCGTCTTGCCCACACCGCCCTTTCCGGACACGGCCAGCTTCATCACCGTCCCCATCTGGGAAGCAAACCGCTTCGTTCTCCGCGGCCGCCGGGGGACTCACTCCAGACTTCCAGCCCGTCCCTGGGGACCGTGCAGCCTGCCAGCGGGAGCTTACACCGTAATCCCTGCAACCTGCAAGAGAATCCCCCATCTCCCACCCCCGCTGGGGTGGCTCATCGCAACCGCTGCGAGCCAGCTTGCTCCACCGGCGGCGAGAACGCGCGTGACACAGATCCAGGCCGCAAAAACGCCCTTGCCTGAGGTGGCGCGATTTTGCTACGCTGCGGGGTAGCCTGTTGTCTACCCAGGTTCTAGGAGCGAGCCAGCATGAGTGCTCCCGTAGGGGATGTATGTGTCGGTCTATTTACCTGGGGCTCTTTGGCCCCAGGCCCTGGACCCGTCCAGAAAGAGGACTGTTCATGAAGACCCCCCAGCAACGCAGCGCTGATCCTGCAACCATCGCCCTGTTGTCGCACGCGGCCTCCCAGGGCCTGCAAGTCGCCTGGGATCGCCAGGAGGCCATGGAGCCGCAATGCGGTTTCGGGCAGCTCGGCATCTGCTGTCGCATCTGCCGGATGGGCCCCTGCCGCATCGACCCGTTTGGAGAGGGGGCCTCGGAGGGCGTCTGCGGCGCCACCGCCGACATCATCGCCGCCCGCAACCTGGCGCGGATGATCGCCAGCGGCGCCTCGGCCCACTCCGATCACGGGCGCGACATCGCCCATACCCTGCTGATGGCCGCGGAGAGCCAAGACTGCGACTACCAGATCAAGGACCCCCTCAAGCTTCGCGCCTTGGCCCAGGAACTTGCCGTCCCCACCGAGGGCAAGACGCTGCGCCAGATCGCCCACGACGTCGCCGAGATCGCCTTCGGCCAGTTCGGCCAGCAGCACGGGGAGGTGGTGTTCGCGGCCAGGGCGCCCCAAGACCAGCGCAAGAGATGGCGCGAGGCGGGCGTGGTGCCGCGCGGCGTCGACCGCGAGGTCGTGGAGATCATGCACCGCACCAACATGGGCGTGGACAACGACCCGGTCAACATCATGCTTCAGGGCGTTCGGGCAGCCCTGGCGGACGGCTGGGGTGGGTCCATGATCGCCACGGAGCTGTCCGACGTGCTGTTCCGCACCCCTGCCTGGGTCCGCAGCCGGGCCAACCTCGGCATCCTCGACCCCAAGGCTGTCAACATCATTGTCCACGGCCACGAGCCGACGCTGTCGGAGATGATCGTCGCCGCCGCCCAAGACCCTCAGCTTCTAGACCTGGCCAAGAGCAAGGGCGCCACGGGCATCAACCTCGGCGGCATCTGCTGCACGGCCAACGAGATCCTCATGCGCCACGGCATCCCCCTGGCGGGCAATTTCCTCCAGCAGGAGCTGGCGGTCGCCACCGGCGTGGTCGAGGCGATGGTGGTGGACGTGCAGTGCGTGTTCCCCGCGTTGGGCAAGCTCACCCAGAAGTATCACACCAAGTTCATCTCGACCTCGCCCAAGGCCAAGTTCCCCTACGCCCAGCACATCGAGTTCCAGGAGTCCAAGGCCCTGGCGATCGCCAAGGAGATCGTGCGGACGGCCATCGAGAACTTCCCCAACCGCAAGGGACCCATCTGCATCCCCGAGCAGAGCAGCCCGTTGGTGGCCGGCTTTACGGCCGAGAACATCGCCACCATGCTGGGCGGGCGCTATCGCCCCAGCTATCGTCCGCTGAACGACGCGATCATCTCGGGTCGGCTTCGCGGCGTCGCCGGGGTGGTCGGCTGCAACAATCCTCGCCTCGTGCACGACTACGGGCACCTGGCCATGGCCAAGGAGCTGCTGGCCAACGACGTGCTGGTGGCGGTGACGGGATGCTCGGCCATCGCCGACGCCAAGGCCGGCCTGCTGCGCCCCGAGGCGGCCGAGGAATACGCCGGGGCGGGGATCCGCGAGATCTGTCGGGCCGTCGGCATCCCGCCCGTGCTCCACCTGGGCTCCTGCGTGGACAACAGCCGCATCCTGGTGGTCCTGTCCCGTGTGGTGGCCGAGGGCGGCCTGGGCCAGAGCATCGCCGACCTGCCCGTCGCGGGGGCGGCGCCGGAATGGATGAGCGAAAAGGCCGTGGCTATCGGCTTTTACGTCATCGCGTCGGGAGTCTACACCGTGCTGGGCGAGTCGCTGCCGATCCTGGGCGCCCCGGAGCTGACCAACTTCCTGTGCGGCGGGATCGAGAAGTTGTTCGGCGGGAAGTTCGCCTTCGAGCCCGACCCGGTCAAGGCCGCGAGGATGATGATCGACCACATCGACGCGAAGCGCGCCGCCCTGCACCTGAGCGGGCCGATGTACCCGGTCCCCTACGCCCCGCGCACGGCCGCCGAGGCCAAGGCCGCCGTCTAGGGGCGCCGAGGAGTAATTGTCATGGCCAAAATGATTGCGGTCAACGAGCAGCGCTGCATGGGATGCAAGACCTGCGTGCTGGAATGCGCCATGGCCCACACCGACGCCAAGGACCTCGCCGAGGCCTTGCGTTCACCCACGCCGCCCCAGCCTCGGGTCCACGTCGAGCCGGGCGGGCGGTTCGGCATCCCCCTCCAGTGCCGCCACTGCGAGGATGCCCCGTGCATGATGGTCTGCCCCACCGAGGCGATCCACCGCCCCGATAAGCACGGCCCGGTCCTGATCGAGGCCGACCACTGCATCGGATGCAAGTTCTGTTTGCTGGTCTGCCCCTTTGGGGTGATCGACCTGTCGCGGGACGGCAAGGCCATGGTGAAGTGCGACCTGTGCCTCCAGCGCACCCAGGCCGGGGAGGAACCGGCCTGCGTGGCCGGGTGCCCCACCGGGGCATTGGAGTTCTGTGAGGTGGAGGACTGGCTGCGGCGGCGCCGCCAGGACGCGGCCACCAAGATCACCGCCGCCTCCGAGCAGGCGGCCCGCGTGACCGCTAAGGACAGACATGAGCGTTGACCTCCAGCCCGTCGGCCAGCTCTGCAAGCAGCACGTCGCCAGCCGCGGCAGCCTGGTGATGCTGCTCCAGGAGACTCAGCAGCGCTACGGGTATCTGCCGCGCGAGGTGCTCAAGGCCATCAGCCGGGAGATCGGCGTGCCGCTGGCACGGCTCTACGGCCTGGCGACGTTCTACCGATCGTTCAGCCTCACGCCGCGCGGCAAGCACGAGGTCTGCGTCTGCACCGGCACGGCCTGCCACGTCCGCGGGGCCGCGACGATGCTGGAGCACCTCCAGCGGAGGCTGGCCGTGACGTCGGGAGGCACCACGGCGGATGGTGAGTTCACGCTGGTGACCGTCAACTGCCTGGGGGCCTGCGCCCTGGGGCCGGTGCTGGTCCTGGACGGCAAGTACCACGGCAAGGTGACGGTGGCCAAGGCCGACGAGGTCTTGGCCGCCGTGGGGAACCGACCGACGGAGGCCAACCCGTGATCACCTCAGCCGCCGCCAGACTGACCTCCGGGGGGGACCTCGAGGCCCTGCGCGACCGACTTGCCTCCGCGGGCCGGCGCTACACGCAAACCATAGCCGACTGTGGCGGCACGGGCTGCCAGGCCTACGGCTGCCAGCAGGTCATCGACGCCTTCGCCCAGGAGCTCGCCCGCAGAGGTCTCCAAGATACGGTCCGCCTGCGCGCCACCGGGTGCCACGGCTTCTGCGAGCGCGGGCCGCTGGCCGTCCTTCAGCCGTCGGGTATCTTCTATCAGCAGATCCGGATCGAGGACGTCCCGCAGATCGTCGACAAGACGGTCCTGGGCCAGGAGATCATCGAGTCGCTGCTGTATTGCGACCCCAACACCCGCGTGACCATCCGCAAGGAGCACGAGGTCCCCTTCTACAAGCACCAGAGCCGCGTGGTGTTCGGGGCCAACGGCCTGATCGACCCCACGAACATCGACGAGTACATCGCGATCGGCGGGTATGGCGCGCTGGCCAGCGCGCTGACCGGCCTATCTCCCGAGCACGTGATCGACCAGGTGCAGCGCAGCGGGCTCCGCGGCCGAGGCGGCGGGGGCTTCCCCACCGGGCGGAAATGGCAGATTTGCCGCGCCAGGCCGGGGGACAAGAAATACAACATCTGCAATGCCGACGAGGGCGACCCCG
>JALHTV010000222.1 GCA_022866005.1 Phycisphaerae bacterium | reverse complement strand
GCGACAGCCTTTGGCGACAGGAAGCCGCTGGGTGAACTCCGTCTGCCCCAAGGATGCTGCACTTGACCGAGATGCGCAAGGACTTCTTAACGGGAAGCGACATTCTGGCGATGACCGGGAAGGCTGCGGGAGTGCCAGGACATACTGCGGCGGGTACTGGGGCAAGGCTTCGACCCTCGTAGGCCCATGGGCAGGGGCTCCTGAGACGCGCCTGTTCGGCAACAGCACTTTTCAGCTACCAGACTGGCAGAAGTGTGGGAAATGCATGTTCCGTCCAGGGCTTCCTGACACCGGCCTGCCGTGCGGTCATTGTGAGAAGCATGTTCGCGCAGACGCGGCAATGCTCGCTTCAGGCTCTCCTGAAAGAGGAGGGATTGGCAGAGAACCGTACTACCCCGTCAGCATGCACGAACAGGAGCGATTCAACCCCAGCTCACATGAAGGGCAACTTCCCAACAGCGAAAGGACTGAGGCGCACACGCCGGCTTCCCCATCGATTCGGAACTTACCGACGAGCAGACCGGCTACGTACTTGACAAAGTGAGCGACACACCTTTGTACTGAACAAAAACCTGGGCAGAGACATACGTTTGGCGGCAAATCACCAGGCAAAGAGAGCCTCTGCCTACAGGGAGAATCCGCGACAACATTGTTACAGGAAGGATCAGATGCCATCACAACCGTCACAGACACAGAAGCCTGGTGGCGGGGGCGCCAGAAGCTGGCAGAAGATAGTCCATAAACTAGACCAGGCTCTCTCGGCGGATCCGAGGCGAGTGCATTATCTGGTGGCGGCGGGATGCATTGTCGTCATCTACCTGTGTGGTGTGACCGGACAATGGTGGCCGACACCAGACAGCGCTTTGTACCTGAGCCTGGCCCGGTCCCTGGCCCGGGGGGAGGGGTATCTGTTCAACGGCCAAGTCTCTACCGACGTGACACCCGGTTTCCCTCTCATCCTGGCCGGAATCCAACGAACATTCGGGGCGGGCTTCGCGGCACAGAATCTTTTCATGACGCTGAGCGGACTGGCGTCGCTGGCCGTGATCTTTGTCACAGTCGCCCGCGTCGCCCATCGCCATACCGCGCTGTTGGTCACGTTGCTGGCCGCCTTTTCCTACCCGTTCTATCTCGCCTGTCACGTCATCCTGACGGACATTGCGTTCGTGCTCTTGTTCTGGGGCTTGATCTACTGCTGCATTCGGCTTTATGAGGGCAGTCTCTGGTGGCTCGCGGCCATGGCCGTCCTGATCGTGCTGTCCTTGACGATTCGGATTCCCGGGCTGCTGCCCATGGTCCCGCTGATCCTGGGCGTCGTGGTGGATCTGCTTGCTCGCCGGCGGATCCGTCGGGCGATTCTTGTGGGCGGAGTATGCCTGGGTCTTGCGGCAGCACTGGCGATCGGCTTTTACCTGCTGAGTTGCCTCAGTGGAACCGATCGACCTCTGTATTCGCAGTCGGCGGCCGAACTGGTCGCGACGTCCTGGGGGCCCCTAGCCCAGCGGGGGCTGCTTGCGATCGCCGACCTCCCCACGGGGATGGCGGAAATCCTGACCAGCCAAAGCGGACTCTGGCCTGTCGGCCTTGGGGCGATCGTCCTGATGGTCGCAGGTGCCGCCTGGTGCAGACGGACCCGCTGCTACCTGTTCCTGACGTTGGCCATCGGCTGCCCGGTGCTTCTGGCGATCCTGGGGGGGGTCCGCGCGATCAGGCCCCGATACTTTCTGCCGGCGTTTCCCGCGATGGTCTTGCTCATGATCGTAGGACTCCAGCAGCTCCTGGCCTGGATCCGTGGACGACTATCGCTGGCGACCTTCCCCCGGCCGACCAAGGAGGTCGTGCTGTTCATTCTGCTGTTGGCGGCAATGAACTTACCCCGCTTGCTGAGGGATGCCTTCTACTACAGCTACTCGGCCCACACCGGAAGGTATTACCAGGTGATTCGGAATGGCCACTATGAGGAGTTCTTCGCTGCGGCCAGGTTTTTGGAAAAGCGCCTGTCTCCCGACGCTTCGGCGGCCATCGATACCAAGTGGGTCTCCCAACTGTATTACGCAATCGACCGCCACGTGCTTACGCTGCCTTCGGCCACCGCTGCGTCACCCACGTCGAGTCCTTCGGATTGGAGGCGGGCCAGGTACGTGGTCATCTCACACGAGGAAAAATCTCTGGCCCCTTTGACTGCGGAGGCCTTGCCTCCAGGGAGTAAGGCAGTCTTGCCGGGCCGAGTGTTCAGTGTCTACGAGTTGCCCTAAGCCCGGCAGCGTGCAGGTGGGCACGAACACGCTCGCCGTCGGGCCGCGACCCCAGGGGTACAAGAACACGCCTCGCGGGGGTTTGCGGGCATGGGCGCGCTGGGGGCAATACTTTTCCGCTTGCCAATTGTCTCGCGGGCTGGTATCAGTCCCTCGCGCGGAGCCCGGGGCAGGCCCCATCAACGATCGAGGTGAGCCACGCTGAAGGGCAAGACCATCGCGGTGATCGTGCCGGCGTACAATGAGGAACGCCACATTGGCCAGACCTTGTCCGGGATGCCGAGCTTCGTCGACTGCATCCTGGTCGTCAACGATGGCAGCGACGACCGCACCGGTGAGATCGTCGAGCAGGCCCGGCAGAAGGATTCGCGCATCCTGCCCATCACGCACGCCCAGAACCAGGGCCTGGGGCAGTCGCTGATCGACGGCTACCTGAAGAGCCGCGAGCTGAAGTTTGACGTCACGGCGGTCATGGACGGTGACGGGCAGATGGCACCGGAGGATCTGGCGGGGGTGGTGGCCCCGGTCGTCGCCGGCGTGGCCGACTACTCCAAAGGCAACCGCCTGTTCGATCCCGACGTGGCCCGGCACATGCCCTTGTACCGGCTGATCGGCAATGCCGCCCTGACCTTCCTGACCAAGTTCGCCACGGGCTATTGGCCGCTGGTCGATCCGCAGTGCGCCTACGCCGCCATCTCGCGCCGGGCGCTGGGGGCTATTCCCATCGAGCGGATGAAAAAAGGTTACGGGTACAACGCCGACATCCTGAACATGCTCAACATCCAGAATTTCCGAGTCGCCAACGTACCGGTCAAGCCGGTGTACGGCGACGAACAGAGTAAGATCAAGCTCAGCCGCTACGTTTTCAGCGTCTCCGGGCTGCTCGTGCGGCTGTTTTTCCGCCGCCTGATCCAGAAGTACGTGGTCCGGAACTTCAACCCCGTCTGCCTGTCGTATTTTGCCGGGCTGCTGCTGTTCCTGGGCGGATCCATTCCCCTGGCGGCGCGGATCATCTACCTGTATTTCATTGCCCGCTCCGGCTTTCCCCAAACCAGCATGCTCTGCCTGATGCTCACGACGATCGCCAGCCTCCAGATCCTCCTGTCGGCGGTCCAGTACGACCTGGAGGACAACCGCGACGTGTTTGTGCATCCCCAGGAGCTGGAGCACCTTTCTGTGGGGGATGACCATGCCTCCTGAGGAACCGGCAACGGACCGCCCCGGGGGCACCGGCAATCAGGGGACCGGGACGCGGCGGCCGTTCGCCTGGCACGACTACCTGCTGCACGGCCTCTACTACTCTCTGTACGGGCTGGTCAAGTACGTCCCGCCCCCGCTGGGCAACTGGCTCCGCTACTGGGTGCTGCGGCCTTTCCTCCGGCGGGCGGGGCGGGTCAAGGTGTGGGAGGGGGTCACGCTGCTGTTTCCCTACCGGATCGAGCTGGGCGACCGGGTCACGCTGAACGAGTGGGTGTTCATCGACGGCTACGGCGGGGTGGAGATCGGCGATGACGTCCGCATCGCCCACCGCGCCAGCATCCTCAGTTCCGACCACCAATACCAGGACCCCCACACTCCGATCCGCCGCCAGGGGCTGGTGCCGGCCCGGGTCCGCATCGGCAACGACGTCTGGATCGGTTGCAACGCCGTGGTGCTCAAGGGCGTGACCGTGGGCGACGGGGCGATCGTGGCCGCGGGGGCGGTGGTGACCCACGACGTGGAGAGGTGGGCCATCGTGGCCGGGGTCCCGGCCAGGAAGATCGGCTCGCGCGGCGAGTGAACGTTCATGTCTGAGCCGCAAGCGACGGTTGGGCAGCCCGCGGGCGAGGAGCCAGCCCGCCAGATGAGCAAGCTCCGCACGGACGTGCTGTGGAACGTCGCCAGCCTGGGCGTGCTCGGCGTCGGCGGGGTGCTGCTGAACATCCTGATCGCCGTCTTCTACGGGGCGTCGGACCTGGGGATCTTCAACGAAGTCTACGCGATCTACATCGTCTTCGCCCAGTTCGCCGTCGGCGGGGTGCACTGGTCGGCGCTCAAACACGTGGCTCAGCACACGGACCACCCACGGCGTTGCGCCGCCATCATCGCCGCGGCCCTGGCGCTGGGGGTCCTGTTCGCCGCGGCCAGCTCCCTGGTGTTCTGGCTTTCGCGCCCGCTGTGCGCGCGGGTCCTGGGCGACGCGAATGTGGCGACCGGGATGGCATGGGCGACGCTGGGGCTGTTCTTCTTCTCCATCAACAAGGTCCTGATGGCCGTGCTGAACGGGTATCGCAGGATGAAACTCTACGCCGTCTTTTCGGCCCTGCGACCGGTGCTGATGGTCGCGGCCCTGGGAGGGATCATCCTGGCGGGCTGGCCCGGCAGCCGACTGGCGGGGATCTTCAGCGCCTCCGAGATCGTCTTGTTCATCGGGCTGGGGACGAGCGTCCGTCGGCATCTGGGCGTCCCCCGGTGGAGGGAACTGAAGCTGTGGATCGGCACGCATCTGCCCTTCGGGGCCAAGAGCTTCGCCAGCGGCATGCTGATGGAGCTGAACACCCGCGTGGACGTGCTCATGTTGGGGTACTTCACCTCGGCGAGACTGGTCGGCGGCTACAGCCTCGGCGCCACGCTGGCCGAGGGCCTGTCGCAACTGTCGATCGTTTTCCGCACGAACTTCAACCCTCTCTTGACGCGGTACCTCACCGAGGGCCGGGGCGAGGAACTGCGATCGCTGTTCCGAAAGGGCAAGCGGGCGGGCTACCTGGCGGTCGGGGGCGTCGGCGCCCTGGCTATCCTGCTGTTCCCGCACGTGGTCGGCTTTGTCACCCGCAGTCCTGACTTCCGGCAGAGCTGGCTGGTCTTCGCGATTCTGACCGGGGGGATCATCGTGACGGCCGGATACACCCCGTTCGGCCAGATCCTCATCCAAGGGGGGCGACCGGGATGGCACTGCCTCATGACCCTGGCGGCCGTGCTGTTCAACGTCCTCTTCAACGGGCTCTTCATCCCCGTCTGGGGGCTCGCCGGGGCCGCCGTCGCGACGGCTTTGGCCTTGTGCTTCTCGGTGGTGCTCATTAACATTCTGGCGTACCGGTTCTTCGGCGTGCGGATTTGATGCACGGGCCCGTGGGGCATCGTATCCAGGCAAGCACCCGAACCGAGTGACGAGTGGCTCGCCCCCGCCGTTTGAGGAGAACACGAGCGTTGAGGGATTGGCTGGGCAGACTGCTTGCCTCCTGGCGCGTCAAGGAGGTGCTGCCGCACGTTCGTGGCCGGCTGCTGGACATCGGCTGCGGCGCCAACCAACTCGTACGCCGGTACGGGCGCGACGGCGTGGGCGTGGACGTGCGCCAGTGGGGCACCGTGGACCTGGTGGTTTCGGATACTTCGCAGTTGCCTTTCGCGCCGCAGGAGTTCGACGTGGTCACCTTCCTCGCCTCGCTGAACCACATCCCCAACCGCCAAAAGGTCCTCGCCGAGGCGCGCCGGCTGCTCAAGGCCGACGGCCGGGTGATCGTCACGATGATCCCGCCGGTGCTCTCCGGCGTCTGGCACTTCCTGCGCCGCCCCTGGGACGCGGACCAGCACGAGCGCGGGATGAAGGAGGGGGAGGTCTATGGCCTGACCCGATCCCAGGTCCGCCAGATCCTGCGCGACGCGGGATTCGAGGTGGTACAGGAACGGAGATTCATGTTGGGCGTCAACCGACTGACCATCGCCCGCAAGGCCACGCCCGAATAGTCGGCCCACTTTGAGGCCGTCAGTTCGGATGCGGCGGCGGGCGCCGTTGGGTCGGCAGGGGAGGGCACCCACAAGATCGAGGCGGGCGCGTCAGCACAACGAGCGGGCCGTCCGCGGCGGATGCGACATGTGCGGCATTTTCGGCATCGTGGCGACAGCGAAGGCTGACGTGAGGACGGACTCGCTCCGGCGGGCCACCAGTCTGCTGTTCCAGCTCTCCGAGTCGCGGGGCAAGGAGGCCGCCGGGCTGGCCCTGCGGGTGGACGGGGCCATGACGGTCTTCAAGCGGGCGGTGGCGGCCTCGCGGATGGTCGCTAGCGCCGAGTACGCGCGGCTCTTTGAGGGCGGGCCGCTGAACCAGTGCGCGAGGCCGGGGGGCGGGCTGGCGGGGCCGCTCAGCCTGGTGGGGCACTCCCGCCTGGTGACCAACGGGCGACAGTCCCTCGACGTCAACAACCAGCCGGTCGTCAAGGACGGGCTGGTGGCGGTCCACAACGGCATCATCACCAACGACGCCCGGCTGTGGCAGAAGTTCCCCACGCTCCAGCAGAACTACCAGGTGGACACCGAGGTGCTGCTGAGCCTGCTGCGCATGTTCCAGCGGGAGTGGGGCAGTTGGGTCGCGGCCTGCCAGGCGACCTTCCAGCAGATGGAGGGGACGGCCTCGGTGGCCGTGTTAGTCGAGGATAGCGACCAGCTCCTCCTGGCCACCAACAACGGCTCACTGTATTTCACGGTCAACCAGGAGGCGGGGCTGCTGTTCTTTGCCTCCGAGCGGCACATCCTGGAGGTCTTCTCCGAGCGCTGGAGGCCCCGGGGCGGCGGGCTCCGCCGGCCGGACATCACGCATCTGGCCGCCGGCAGGGGTCTGCTGGCCGGCCTGCACGACCTGCGCCTGGAGGAGTTCCGCCTGGACGCTCCCCCCGCGGCGGGGCCGGCGACCGCTGTCGGCACTGTGCGGGTCGCGATCGTGGACCTTTCCGCCCAGGACGAGCGAGCCCGGGCCTCCCTGCGCCGCTGCACCCGCTGCATCCTCCCCGAGACGATGCCCTTTATCGAGTTCGACGAGCAGGGCGTCTGCTCGTACTGCCGCACCTATCGCAAGATCGAGGTCCGAGGCCGGGAGGCCCTGGAACGCGAGCTGGCACCCTGTCGCAAGGGCAATGGGGAGCCCGACTGCCTGGTCATGCTCAGCGGCGGAAGAGATAGCAGCTACGGGCTGCACTACGCTCGAAGAGTCCTTGGCCTCAACCCCATTGCCTACAGCTACGACTGGGGCATGATCACCGACCTGGCACGGCGGAACCAGGCACGGTTGTGCGGGAAGCTGGGCGTCGAGCACATCCTGGTCTCGGCCGACATCCCGCGCAAGCGGCGGTATGTCCGCCGGAACGTCGAGGCCTGGCTGAAGCGGCCGCACCTGGGGATGGTCCCGCTGTTTATGGCCGGAGACAAGCAGTACTTCTACTACGTCAAGCAGGTGATGAAGCACGCCAACGTGCAGCTGATCATCGTGTGCGAGTCGCCGCTGGAACGGACGCGGTTCAAGTCGGGATTCTCCGGGGTGAACGAGGGGACCGGCCGCATCTTCAACCTTCCCCTGTGGAAGAAGCTTCGGATTCTGGGATTCTACCTGGGCCAGTACCTCCGGAACCCCGCGTACATCAACGCCTCGCTGTTCGACTCCTTCTTCGCCTACGCCTCAGCCTACCTGATGCACCACGACTTCTGCTTCCTGTACAACTACGTCCCCTGGGACGAGCAGGAGATCGTGAGCACCCTGCGGCGGGAATACGACTGGGAGTTGGCCACGGACACCCCCAGCACCTGGCGGATCGGTGACGGCACGGCCCCGTTCTACAACTACATCTACTACACCGTAGCGGGGTTCACCGAGAACGACACGTTCCGCAGCAACCAGATCCGGGAAGGGGTGCTCACCCGGGAACAGGCCCTGGAGCTGGTCCGCCGGGAGAACCAGCCTCGCTGGGACGCCTTGCAGTGGTATGCCCAGACCATCGGCTTTGACCTGGACGAGGCATTGAACGTCATCCATTCCATGCCCAAGCTCTACGGCCCCAGATAGGCCGGAGCGCCGGGCGACCCCGCCCACTAGCCCCCTCCATGAGCGCGCCCGGGCGCTCTGCGACCGGGTATGGAAGCCTGACGCCGGGGTTGGGGCGGCTTCTGCTGTTCAACGCATCGGGCTGTGCCCTCTAGACGGCCGTCCTCCTGCTCCTGGGCTGTCTCTTTGGACACATCCGTCCCCGTGGCCGGCGCCGGGGCCGGCTCTCGCTGCATGTTCGGCACATTCTCCCCGCCGTCGCCTGCTGCGCAAACAAGCCGGGACAGGCCTGAGTGCCTGTCCCTTCGTGACGGGGCGGGGGTGGGATTCTGCTCCGCAGGCACCTGCGCTCCGCTTCGGTGTCGAACCCACGACCCCCCGGTTATGAGGCCTGGCGCCTGTAAGACTGCCGCGGAAACGTAACCCATTGAGGGACAGGGGGTAAGGCTCTGTCGGGACAGCCAAGGGACATCGGATCTGCTTTCATGTCATTGCACGCCGTTGTGTACGGCTGCGCGTAACTACGCGCGCCGACCATGCAGGGAATCGTGCGAATCGTATGTTGGAGGATGGCTGGCGAGTGTTGAGGAGGGACGCACATAGCCAGACTAACCAAACGCATCTGCCCCCGTAATATGCTCGGATGCCTCATGGTGGTGGCCGTGCTCTCTGGCTGCCAGGGTCGCCGACTTCTTCTTAATGACCAGAAACTGGACCAAGGCCTGGTCATTGTCCTGCCGGGGATCGACGGACGAGCTCCGTACAACGAGAATGCCTGCAAGGCTCTTTGCAGGGATCGCTTTGACATGGCCGTCGAGCTCTACGACTGGACCCTGCCGTTCGGCCTGGTTCTCAATCAGTGTGCCGTTCCTCTCAACCGCCTGGCCGCGGATGAACTGGCCTCCAGGATCCTCAGATATCGCAAAGAGCACCCCAGCCGGCCGGTGTTCCTGGTCGGCCACAG
>JALHTV010000221.1 GCA_022866005.1 Phycisphaerae bacterium | reverse complement strand
CGGTTGGCCGCTTCCATGATCCCCGGGCCCCCGCCGGTGATGATGGCAAAGCCCTTCCGCGCGAGCATCGTGGCCAGACGCCGGGCCTGGGCATAATACGGGGCGCC
Organism: Phycisphaerae bacterium; assembly: GCA_022866005.1. Classification (GTDB taxonomy): domain Bacteria; phylum Planctomycetota; class Phycisphaerae; order SM23-33; family SM23-33; genus JALHTV01. The sequence goes on along the minus strand of JALHTV010000221.1, from coordinate 13,190 downwards.
CGGGGGCGTCCGCGCCGAGCCGAACATGCTGACGGCCCAGCCCACGCGGCTCATCGTCTCGTACCCCTCGACGAACTCGCTCATCACGCGAAAGACCCGCCAAGGGTCTTCGTAGAGGAAGTCGGTACCTTCGCCCATGGTCAATCCCTTCGCCTCAAGGGCCGCCCCGCACCGCACCGGGGGCGAGCCCAGCTTATTCATCGGACACTTGGGCCACTTACTCAATCATTGGCGCCGCGCGGAAGGTTTGACAAACGTTTTCTTATGCCGCTAAATACGGCCACGGGAGGTGGTGCGTGCATCGACTGGCAGCGTGGATCGTCCTAGCCGGCCTGTGCGGCGGCTGCGGTGGCGGATACCGGCTGTCCGCGGCGGACAGCCTGGCTCCCGTCGGCGGGCAGGCGCCCGTGGTCGTGCGCCTCCAGTACCGGGAGCTGCCTTTCTTCACCCCGCCGGCCAACGCCGAGGCACTGCGCTTCCGGGTGGCCGAGGGTCCCCTGCGGGCCGCCCGGACCGATAAGAACGGCTACGCCTCCGCCATCGTCCCCGCGCCGCAAGCGGCCGGCATCTATCCCATGGCCGTCGCCCTGCAAGACATCGAGGGCCAAGAGGCCAACTGGGAACTGCGCATCTTCGTGTGGGACCCCAGGCGCCCGATCGTGGCCGTGGACGTAGCTGCCCTGGTGCACCGCGGCCGGGGGGCGGTCGAGGCCCAGGCGGCCCTGGCGAGGGTGGCCCAGAAGGCCAACATCCTGTACCTGACGGATGAACCCATCACCAAGTTCCCCAAGCTCCACCAGGCCCTGGCCGCGGCGGGACTGCCCGATGGCCCCATCCTGCCCTGGGCGGCGGAAGGATGGTGGCAGCAGGAAGGCTGGTGGCGGACGGAGGAATGGTGGCAGTGGGAACGCTGGCGGTGGGGGTGGTGGAGGAGCAAGGCAATCCTCAGCCCGCTGGCCGGTCTGCGGGAGGTGTTCCCTGCCCTCCAGGTGGGCATCGCCGCAAGCCCCCTTGCCGTGCAGGCGTTCGAGCAGGCGGAGATGAAGTGTCTCCTGGTCGGCAGTATCAGGGGCGTGGGCGAGGGCGTCACCTCCACAAGCTGGGGGGAACTCGCGGAAAAGGGCCTGGAGTAGGGCAAGCGGAGGCGGAATGATCGGACGCGCCATAGGCCGGAGCATTGCCACCGCCCGCGACCATCTGGCCGTGGTGCTCCTCCGCGCGGGCGTCCGCCCCAACACGCTGACGGTGGGCAGCCTGGTCCTGACCACCGCCGCAGCGGTCTGCTACGCGCTGGGCGCGAGCCGCCGGTTCGGCTGGAGCTTCCGCCCCGCTGATCCAGCCAACGCCTACCTGCTGCTGGCGGGAGTGCTGTCGATCCTCTCGGCCGCCTGTGACATGCTGGACGGCGCCGTCGCCCGCCTCGGCGGGCAGAGCACCGAGCTGGGCGCCTTCCTGGACAGCACCCTGGACCGCTACGGCGATTTCGTGGTCTACGCCGCCGTGGCGGTGCACTACGCGGCCGCCACCCCGGCGAACGTGACCTTCGTGCTGCTGTGCGCGCTGGCGGTGTTCCACGCCTTCATGATCTCCTACACCCGGGCGCGGTCGGAGGGCCTGGCCCGTCCATGCTCGGTGGGGTACTGGCAGCGCGGGGAGCGGTCGGCGGCGATCCTGATCGCGACGTTTGCCTACAACGTCCCCGCCCTGGTGGTCCAGCAGGCGATCCTGCCGGCGTTTACTATGATCCGGCGGATCTTCCACACCAAGGCCGTGCTGGCCGGGGCGACGCCCATTACCGACCCCCGCCAAGGCAACATCTACCTCAAGCTCCGCCTGTGGCGGTGGCCGAGGGCGAGCATCCCCTACGATCTGGTCACGGGCCTGAACATCGCCTGGCTGATCTTCGCCCGCGTCCACCCCGCCGACCCCCTGGGCCAGTGCCTCCGCGCGGTGATCGGCAGCCACTAGCCTGCTGCCGCTGTCACCTGCTTCACGGCGGCCGTGGGTTTTGCTCCCGTAGAACTCTGACCCTTATGCCCGCCGGGCGAGAACCGCTACAGAGAACGCTCGAAATCCTCCAAGGTCGCGAATTCCCGCAAGTTCACCGAGTGTTCGATCAGCCATTGCCGGATTCGCTCGTCGAACAATCTGACTTGCTTGGCCAATTCGGTTAAGTCACCGCCGGTGAACCGCATAAGCTCCGGCAAGCCGATTTCCCGGTAATAGGTTGCGAACTCGCTGTAAAGGTTGAACTGGGGTTGGCCGCTGCCGTTGCGGAGTTCCGAGAGCATGAGGCTCAGATCAAACTGTGAGAACCAAGCCGCCAAGCTAGCGGCGAGGGGTTGCTCCCGCTCGCAAGCCGAGAGCACCTTCCCCAGCCCGGCATTGATCTCCGGGTACGCCTCGCGAAAGCGGGCGCCAACCGTCTGTTGGGACGGCAGGGAGACCTGAAACTGTCGGAGGATGGAACGAGTGGACAGCACGAGACTCTCGGCCGCAGCGACAACCCGGGTCGGGTCGGCCGAAGTGCTGATGCTGACGATCAGTTGCTGGAGTTCGGCGGGTCTGACTGGGAGCAATAACAACTGATCGAGGAAGCTCCTGTTGCCCTGATCCAGAAGTGTCTGATTCGCGAGCGCCAGGCATTCTCCAACCGCCAATATCACCATCCATCCAGCGTGCCTGACATCGGCCAGATCGCCACCGGCGATCGCCAACCGCAGATTGCCCAAGTGAGCCAAGGCGGACTTGAACTCCTCCAGAGCCCGCCGAACCATAGGCACGCGTGCTTCGGGTTCCAACAGACTGAGAATCTGCTTCTTCAAACCGTCGAACCGCCCCGTGTGCTCCTGGGACCTTGCATGAAGTACCTTCGCATAGTGGACCACCCCGGTGAATCGCGTCCAAGCGCCATTCCGGCCGGTTGCCCAAGCCTCCAGCCTTTCCCATCGGATGGGCCAGAAGTCGAACAGGATGCCCTCGACCAGGAAGGTGCGTGCGACAGAAGGATCCTTTCCTTCGGCGGGCGTATAGAAGATATCCAGATCAGAGCGATTGGTGGCCGTGCCCTTGGCATACGAGCCGTAATAGGCAATCAGGTCCACCTCATCGGCATGGGTCTTGACAGCATTGGAGACGAGCAGATCAGCCACTCTGAACACGTCCACCATTGTCGATGTCCTCTTCTCAAACGCGACACCCCAGCGGCGACCGCGGGAATGCCCTCCACCTCAGCCCCTCACAACGAAGGCACGATAATCAAGGCTACCTCGGGGGAACATCTCGGTCAAGGTCGACGAGGCTGCCTCAGCACGCTTAGCCCGCCTGCTCCCTGGTGGCTAGTCGCAGGCCGGCAACCATTTGCCCCTTGAGGAAGTGAATCCTATGGTCACTTTGGAAGGCATTCGAGGGCGCGGTGGTGAGCCGGGGCAGCCGAGCCGTCGCAAGGGTCGATGGTGTTCAGGCGGCGACTCACCCCGCACCCTCGGGAGGGGGTGGCCTCAGCGGCCGAAACAACTGAGGACCCCCTCTCCTGGAAGCCACTGGCGGCAGTCGCCAGTGGTGGTTTTTTTTGCCCGGGCCTAGTCGTCGCACCTCTGGCCGAACAAGGTCAGGCTGGTCGCACCGGTGATGCGGACGCGGACGTATTGACCGGCCAGGTCTATGGGCCCGTCGAAGACGACGATGTGATCCCCTACCGTCCTGCCGACCAGCTGCATCCGTCCCGGCTGGGGCAGCCGGGCCTGTTTATCCACGCGTCGGCTGGGGCCTTCGGTGAGCACCTCCAGCTCTCGTCCGACGTACCCGGCATGGTGCGCCAGGCCGACCTCCCGCTGCACAGCCAGCAGCTCATGATTCCGCTGCCGCTTGACGGTCGGTGAGACGTCATCGGGCATCTGGGCCGCGGCCGTGCCCTCGCGCGGCGAGTACTTGAAAACGAAGCAGTTCTTGTAGGCGCTGTGGCGGATGAGCTCGGCCGAGGCGGCCTGGTCGGCATCGGTCTCACCGGGGAAGCCCACGATGAAGTCCCCCGCCAGCACCACGCCCGGCACGATCCGGCGGCAGCGGTCGACCAACTCGTCGTACTGGCTGCGCGTGTAGCGGCGGTCCATGCGCTTCAGGACCGCGTCGCTGCCGCTCTGGGCGGGCAGGTGGATGTAGGGACAGACGTTGGGCAGGTCGCGCATGGCCGCCAGCACGTCGTCGCCGAAGTCGATCGGGTGGCTGGTGACGAACCGCAGCCGCCGCAGGCCAGGCACTCCTGAGACCATCGCCAGTAGGTCGCTGAATCGCACCGTCCGCCCCGCCTCCGCCCAGCGGTAGCTGTTGACCGTCTGGCCCAGCAGCGTGATCTGGCTGCGCCCGGCGTCGATCAGGCGGCGGACCTCTTCGACGATGTGCTCCGGGCGGCGTGACACCTCCGGGCCCCGGACGGCTGGGACCACGCAGTACGCGCAGCGCTTGTTGCATCCGCGGGTGATGCGGACGAAGGCCTGCGACCTCTGCGGTGCGAAGGAGGCGTCGCGGGCCAGGTCGATCGCGTCGAAATCCTCCGCACAGTCCGCCCCATCCAGCGCGAAGGCGGGCTTGCCGGCGGCGGCTTGGGCGATCATCGCGGGGATGTGGGCGAGCTGCCCCGGCCCGGCGACCAGGTCCAGGCCGGTGTAGCGCGCCGGCAGGAGCGAGCCCAGACGCTGGGCCATGCAGCCCAGCACCCCCACCAGGATCGGCCGGTGCGAGTCGGCCTTGCGACGCAGGTCGGGCCCCAGGCGCGAGTGGACCTTGTCCTCGGCGTGCTGGCGGACCGAGCAGGTGTTGTACAGCAGCACCTCGGCCTGGCGCGGGTCGGCGACCATCTCGTGCCCGGCGGCGCGCAGCACGCCCGTCAGCAGCTCGCTGTCCAGCCGGTTCATCTGGCAGCCCATCGTTTCCAGGTAGATTCTCATGGGGCGCTGCGCACGGGACGGACAACCCATCATACAGCCGCAGCGGGGGGGAGCCGTAGGCCGATTCGCTCGAGCATCGGGCCCAAGAGGCGCACGTGCGCGACGCAGCCCGGACGGCGGCCGACGGGGAAGGGTGGATGATGGGGCTCGAACCCACAACCCCCGGGACCACAACCCGGTGCTCTAACCAGTTGAGCTACATCCACCATCTCGCCGGCAGCCGAGGCACTCACCCTATCGTCCCGGCGCGGCGGTGTCAACGGCGCTGCGCGGGGGCTGTACCCTGCCGCGCGACAAACAGCCCCGCCGGGCGCACTCCGGCGGGGCTGGGGGAAACGCTCACACAGGCCGCCAAGCCGGCTCCCTACGGCAGCGGCTCGGCGGCGGTGACCACCATCTTGCGGCAGCCGGCGCGGAACTTCAGGTCCACCAGCAGCCAGATCAGCACCGCCAGGATCGGATAGGCCAGGAACCGACCGTGATAGCCGATCAACTGCGCGATCGACACGTCCGTGGCGCCCCAGGACGCCTTGATGTCCAGGGTGCGGGAGTAAAGCTCATTGTAGTCGAACAGCGCCCCGGGGACGTGCAGCTGCGGGAAGGCGTACTGCCAGGGAACCAGGATCGCCAACAACATCAGCGACCAGAAGAACGCGCTCAGCAACGACGCCACCCCGCCCAATCGGCCGACCAGGGCGACCTGCACCGACACCAGTAGCGATCCCGCCAGCAGGAAGCCCACGAGCATAGCCAGGAACATCGAGGCCCCCAGCAGCCAGTGGAAGTTGACCCTCCACAGCTCGGCACGGTCCACCGCGCTCTGGGCGGTCTGTCCGGTCGCCGGTTGCGACACCGCCTCCGCTGGACCGTACAGCGCATCGACAGTCTTGCTCCAGGCCACTAAGCCAAAGACCACCAACTGCACCACGATCGCCAGGGCCATCAACAGCCAGAAGAGGTTCTTGGCCCACCGAACGGAGCGGATGGCCGCTGAGTATTCACTCGGCAATGTTCCCATGTCCGGTCCCATAGGTTAATCCCTTCGTCACGATGTTATGCGGACACCCGCACCGGCCACGCACCGGTGCGAGTCTATCGGCACCTGCCACTGGATTCCATCAGCCTCCCTGCCCGTTGGAAGGCCCCGGCGGCGGCCTCGACCGTCCGCTGGACCTCCGCACGGGCATGGGCGGCTGAGACAAACATGGCCTCAAAAGGGCTCGGCGCCAAGAAGATTCCTGCCTCCAACATCGCCTGAAAGTAGGCGGCGAAGGCGCCGGCATCACCGGCCGAGGCTGTCGCGAAGTCCACGACCGGCGGCGGGGCGAAGAAACAGCACAGCAGACTCCCCACGCGGTTCAGGCATACCTGCCCTTCCAACCCGGCCGCAGCCGCCGCCTGACGCAGACCCCGCTCCAAGTCACCCGAGGTCTGCTCCAGGCGATGGTAGAAGCCGTCCGCCTGGAGCGCCTTCAAGGTCGCCAGGCCCGCCGCCGTCACCGCCGGGTTGCCCGAGAGCGTTCCCGCCTGATACACGGGCCCTTCCGGGGCCAGGTGCGCCATAATCTCCCCGCTCGCCCCGAACGCCCCCGCGGGCAGCCCCCCGCCGATGATCTTGCCGAACGCGGTGATGTCCGCCCGCACGCCGTAGAGCTCCTGCGCCCCGCCGCGGGCGATGCGGAAGCCCGTGATCACCTCATCAAAGATCAGCAGCGCCCCGTGCCGGTCGCACAGGCCGCGCAGGCCCGCCAGGTAACCGGCTGCGGGCGGCACGACGCCCATGTTGGCCGCCACCGGCTCGACGAGCACCGCGGCGATCTCGCCAGCGAACTGGTCGAACGCCCGCTCCATCGCGCCCAGGTCGTTATAGGGCACCACCAGCGTGTCGGCCACGGCCGCGGGGGGCACGCCGGCGGAACTCGCCGCGGCCAGCGCAGCCGCCCCGCTGCCCGCGGAGACCAGCAGCGCGTCGGCGTGGCCGTGGTAGCAGCCGATGCACTTCACGATGCGACGGCGCCCGGTCGCCCCGCGGGCCAGGCGCACGGCCGACATCACGGCCTCGGTCCCGCTGGAGGTCATGCGGAGCTTGGTGACCGAGGGGAAGGCCGCGCAGATCAGCTCGGCCAGGTGAGTCTCCGCCTCGGTGGGCGCCCCGGGGCAGGTGCCACGCCCGACGGCCTCGGTGATAGCCTGGACGACGGCCGGGTGGGCGTGGCCCAAGATGGCCGGGCCGTAGCCGCCGACGTAATCGATGTAGCGATTACCGTCGAGGTCGGTCACATACGCCCCCCTGGCCTCGGCGATCACCGCTGGCTGCCCGCCGACCGCGGCAAAGGCCCGCACGGGCGAGTTCACCCCGCCCACCAGCACCGCCTGGGCCCGCTCAAAGGCCGCCTGCGACTTGCCTGTTCTCCTACTCATGCCAGGGGCCCGGCCTCCACCAAGAGGCAATCAGCGACACAGAGAACACCAGGGAGAAACACCAGGGAGAACAGATGTCTAAAAGAAGTCCGTTGCTTTCCTCTGTCTTCCTCTGTCCCTCTGTGTCGCAATCCAGTTTCGTGGTTTTCTCTGTGCCTCTGTGTGGAACCTACTTCACCACGAGGTTGACGAGTTTGCCGGGGACGACAATCCGCTTGACGACGTTCTTGCCGGCGATGGCCGCAGCCACCTTCGGCTCGGCCAGGGCGGCGGCGACCACGGCGGCGTCGGCGGCGTCGGCGGGCACGGTGATCCGCCCGCGGAGCTTGCCGTTGACCTGCACCGCAAGCTCCAGCACCTCGTCGGTGACCCTCGCCGGGTCGTACCCGGGCCAGGGCTCATAGGCGAGCGTCTTGTCGTGGCCGAGGCGATGCCACAGCTCCTCGGCAATGTGCGGGGCGAACGGGGCCAGCACCTGCACGAACCGCTCGGCCTGCCCGCGCGACAGGCCGCCAATCTTGTAGACCGCGTTGACGAACTCCATCATCGCGGCGATGGCCGTGTTGAACTTCATGGCGGGGATGTCGCTGCCGACCTTGCGGATGAGCTTGTGCAGCGCCCGCTCGATTGTCTCGCCGCCCTCGCCCAGCAGCGCCGGCCGATCGTCGCTTCCGGCAATCATCCGCCAGACCCGATGCAGGAAGCGATGCACACCCGGCACGTCGCGGGTGTTCCAGGGCTTGGAGGCCTCCAGCGGGCCCATGAACATCTCGTACAGCCGGATGGTGTCCGCACCGTACTGGGCGATGACCTCGTCGGGCGTCACCACGTTCTTGAGACTCTTGGACATCTTCTCCACCGACTCAGCCAACTCCTCGCCGGTGGTCTTGTGGCGCGGGGCGTCGCCGGAGAGGTCCACGTCTTCGTAGCCCACATAGACGCCGCGGCGGTCGCGATAGGCAAAGCTGCGGATCATGCCCTGGTTGAACAGCCGCGCGAACGGCTCGGGACTGGAGACGTAGCCCAAATCGTGCAGCACCTTGTGCCAGAACCGCGCATAGAGCAGATGCAGCACCGCGTGCTCGGCCCCACCCACGTAAAGGTCCACCCCGCCGGCGGGCGATTGGAGCGATGAGATTGACCCCCCGCCGCCGCGGGCGGCCTTGGCGGGTGCCATCCAGTAGCGCTCGACCTTCGGATCGCAAAGGGCCTTGTCGTTGCCGGGATCGAGGAACCGCAGGTAATACCAGCACGAGCCGGCCCATTGGGGCATGGTGTTCAGCTCGCGGCGCGCCTCACCGCCGCAGCGCGGGCAGGCGGCATTTCCCCACTCGCCCGCCCGGCCCAGCGGGGGACTGGGCGGGGCGTTGGGGTCGTCGCTGGCTTGGGGCGTGAAGTCGGCCATGTCCGGCAGTTCCAGCGGGAGGGCGTCCTCGCCCAGGGCCACGATGCCGCAACGGTCGCAGTGGACGATGGGGAACGGTTCGCCCCAGTAGCGCTGGCGGCTGAAGAGCCAATCGCGAATCTTGTACTTCACCGCAGCCCGGCCCAGCCCCGCCGATTCCAGGTCCGCGGTGACCTTGGCCTTGAACTCCGCCGTCGGCAGGCCGTCGTACTGGCCACTGTGGACCGCGACGCCGTCCTCCACGTAGCCGCGCCAGTCCACACCCGCCGGCGGCTGGACCACCTGGATCACCGGCAGGCCGAAGGCCTCGGCGAACTCCAGGTCGCGCGTGTCGTGGGCGGGCACGGCCATGATCGCACCGGTGCCGTAGCCCATCATGACGTAGTCGGCCACCCAGATGGGGACGGGCTGGCGGTTGACGGGATTGACCGCGTAGGCACCGGTGAAGACGCCGCTCTTCTCCTTCGTGTCGGCGGTGCGTTCCAGCTCGCTCTTGCGGGCGGCGGCGGCCACGTAGTCCTGCACCGCCCGGCGCTGCTCGGCCGTCGTGATGCGCTCCACCAGCGCGTGCTCGGGGGCCAGGACCATGTACGTGGCGCCAAAAAGCGTATCGGGGCGCGTGGTGTAGACGCGGATGACATCCTCGCCGGGCTCTACGGAGAACCCGGCCTTGCGGCGATTCCGGAAGAAGTCCTCGACGCCGGCAGCCTGGAGCGGGAAGTCCACCTCCGCGCCGGTGCTCCGGCCGATCCAGTTCCGCTGCATGGTCTTGATGGACTCGGGCCAGTCCAGCCCGTCCAGGTCCACCAGCAGCCGCTCGGCGTAGGCCGTGATGCGGAGCATCCACTGTCGCAGCGCCCGGCGATACACCGGATAGTCACCGCGATCCGATCGCCCCTCGTTGGTCACCTCCTCGTTGGCGAGCACCGTCCCCAGGGCCGGACACCAGTTCACCGGCACCTCATCCACATAGGCCAGGCGGTACTCATCGATCAGGCGGCGCTTCTGATCGTCGTCCAGCTCGGCGAACTTGTACTGTCCCGGCCGCACGCCGTGGAGGTCGATCTCAGCGATGCGCCGGGCCGCGATGGCCGGTGTGACGGTGCCGTCAAAGTCCACGACGAACTGGCCGGAGAGCAGCCTGCGCTGAAGCTCCTCGATGGGCCGGGCGGCGTTGGCGGCCGGGTCATACCAACTGTTGTAGAGTCTCAGGAAGATCCACTGCGTCCAGCGGTAGTAGTCCACGTCAGTCGTGGCCAGGCGGCGCGACCAGTCGTAGGAAAACCCCAAGCTCTTGATCTGCCGCTCGATGTTGGCGATGTTGGCCGCCGTCGTCTGGCGCGGATGGACGCCGCTCTCCACGGCATACTGCTCCGCCGGCAGGCCGAAGGCGTCGTAGCCCATCGGGTGCAGCACGTTGTAGCCCAGCATTCGCGCGAAGCGCGCAATGATGTCCGTGGCCGTGTAGCCTTCCGGATGCCCCACGTGCAGCCCCGCACCGCTGGGATAGGGGAACATGTCCAGCACGTAGAACTTGGGCCGCTTGGCCGCAAAGCCCTTCTGGCCCGGATTGGGCTGGCGGAAGGTCTGATGCTTCTCCCAGTACTCCTGCCACTTGCGTTCCGTGGCTGCGAAGTCGTACCCGGCCATGGTCGCTCCTTGTGGGCGGCTGCCCGCCATACTCTGCCAATGCCCCAGCCCCCCGGCCAGCAAAAAAGCCGTTGGCCTGAGCCTGTCGAAGCCCGCCGTCGCACGCCGCGGAGGGCCTGGGGCTGGGATAAAAAAGCCCCGCGATCCTTGGGACTTCCCGGATCGCGGGGCGTAGTATCTTGCGTGCCCGCGATCCGTCAGCGCAGCAGGCCTACTCCGCCGAAGCGGCTGCTTCGGCTGCGAAGGCTGGACAGCCCCAGCAGCTCGTCGGCTAACAGGCTGATGCGGTGACGGATCATGGTGACCTCGTTGTCGATTATCGGCCGAGCGGCGGCAAAATCAAGTATCATTTCCCCGCCCCAGACCGATGGGTTTTTTTGAGGAGTCGGCATGCTCTGGTCATTGTTTCGTGGGCAGCTTGCGGCGGCGATGATCTTCCTGTCGACCCTGGCCGCCCTCTTTGCCGCGGCCGCGTGGGTGCTCGCTGCGGCGGCGGTCCGCAAGCTCCGGCGCCGGCCCGCCCCCAGGCGCTTCCGCTGGGTCCGCCGCATCGTGCTGATCGCAGCAGGCGTAGCCCTGGTGTGCATCGCGTATGCGTACTTCGTCGAGCCGTTCTGGCTGGAGGTCACGCACGTTCGCATCCCGACGGCCAAGCTGCCCACCGGTGCCCGGCCCATCCGCATCGTGCACATCTCCGATCTGCACTGCGAATCCGCCCCGCGCCTGGAGGCCCGCTTGCCCGGGGTCATCGCCAAGCTCAAACCCGATCTGATCGCCTTCACCGGCGATGGGTACAACTCCCTCCCCGGCCGGGAGCGGTTCCGCCAGTGCATTACCCAGCTTGCAGCCATTGCCCCCACCTTCGTCGTACAGGGCAACTGGAACCACGAGCAGGGCGCGGAGCACTACGTCGAAGGGACCGGCGCGCAGGAACTCACCGGCCAGGCCGTCCGCGTGCAGGTCGCCGGCACGGAGCTGGTCCTGATCGGGGTGGCCTGGGGGTACTGGCCGGAGGTGGAGAGAGCTTTGTCTACGGTGCCGGGCCAGGCCCTCCAGGTCGTCCTGTACCACTCCCCCGACCACATCCCCGCCGCGTCCAAGCAAGGCGTGGACCTGTACCTCACCGGGCACACGCACGGGGGGCAGGTGGCCCTGCCGTTCTACGGGGCGCTGGTGACGCTGACGACCACCGGCAAGCAGTTCGAGGCCGGCCTGTACCACGTGGGCAAGACCTACGCCTACGTCAACCGCGGCATCGGCACCGAGGGCGGCTTCGTGCCGCGGGTCCGCTTCTGCGCCCGGCCGGAGGTGGCTGTCATTGAGCTAGTCCCGGCGTCACGATGAGAAGGGGCACTGGCCGGGGGAGCAGGAAGTCCTTGCTGAGTCTGGACTTGGGCACTTGCCGGAGGAGCACGGCAGGCTCGGGGCGCCCTTGTGGGTGGCGAAGGTGGATAACCGGCGGGTGAGCTTCCTGGAGCCGCAATGCGGGCAAGCGGCCTTGGCGCGGCGGGAGGTCACCAGCAACTCAAAGTCCTTACCGCAACTGCCGCATGTGTATTCGTATATGGGCATGAGGTCACCTTCCCCCTCCCCCGCCGTGCTGCTGCGACTAAGTATAGCGGCATAGGCAATGTCCCATCAAGGCCGGCATAGCCGCTGCTCGGCCCGCCGCAGGGACGATCCAGCGCTGGGGCCCTCCCCTGACGCACCCTCTGGCCGCCGCGCCAATGGGATGCCCACCCCGCAGGTCAGCCTTTGGCTGCACCCTCGCTGGAAAGCGCGCATTTTTGGGCAGAGAAACTTGCATTGCCTCCAGGCGGATGCTTAGAATACTGGAAACCAATCAAGTCGCGCCAAAGGTGGTCGGCTGGCGTCATCTTCATGAGTGGGTTGTAGCAAATAGGATCTCGGGCCGGCGGCATGGGCCGCCAGGTTTGTCCACGAAGACGGTGTGTCTGTCGCAAGTTGGAGTGCGCCATCGGGGGCGACTGACGATGGACACATGGAGTGGCCGGCTGAGAGGACCTGCGAGGCCAGAGGCTGGAGCGTTGCGAGGATGGAACCATGAAACTGGCAGTGCGGGTAGTCATCAGCGAGAGAGGGGGCTATATGGCGACGTGCCCGTCGCTTCCCGGCTGCACGACCTGGGGCAACACGCACGAGGAGGCCAGGAAGAAGCTGGACGAGGCGATTCGGGGCTACATCGCCGCGGTGAGCAACCGAGTCCTGGAAGACATCGCCAGCGAGGTGGTCGAGGTCTGACCACTCGCGTCGATTGAGCCTGACAGCAGGACTCCGGGGCGGGGTTTTTTTCTCTTTATCTTCTGAACTGCGCGGGTGACCTATTGTGCAGGCGCTGTCCCCGCGGTGCGCGCTTGAGAACCCCTGCCAGCTAACCCCGGGGGTGGAAGCGGCGGTGGACGGCCTTAAGGCGGGCGGAGTCCACGTGGGTATAGACCTGCGTGCTGGCGATGTCGGCGTGGCCGAGCATCTCCTGGACGCTCCGGAGATCGGCCCCGCGCTGGAGCAGGGCCGTGGCGAAACAGTGCCGCAACGTGTGCGGGCTCACCGCGCCGGCCACGGCGGCCCGGCGGGCATACTTGCGGACAATCCGATACACGTCCGCCCGGCCCAGCGGCTTGCCGTTGCGGCTGAGCAGCAATTGGGGTGGGTCGCTCCCACCGACCAGTTGGGGCCGCTGGTGGTCGATGTACTGCCGGACAACATATAGGGCCTGCTCAGCAATGGGGACGATCCGCTCCTTGTCG
>JALHTV010000220.1 GCA_022866005.1 Phycisphaerae bacterium | reverse complement strand
GGATGCCGACGTCCTGGAGCATGGCCTTGCGGCGGTCGCCGTAGCCCGGGGCCTTGACCGCGCAGATCTGCAAGATGCCCCGGAGCTTGTTCACCACCAGCGTCTCGAGCGCCTCGCCCTCGATGTCCTCGGCGATAATCAGCAGCGGGCGCTTGGCGGCGGACAACTTCTCCAGCAGCGGGATCATCTTGGTCACCGAGGAAATCTTGTCCTCGTGGATGAGGATGAGGGGCTTTTCCAGCACGACCTCCATCTCCTCGGGGTCGGTGACGAAGTGCGGTGAGAGGTAGCCGCGGTCGAACTGCATGCCCTCGACCACCTCCACGGTGGTCTCGATGCCTTTGCCTTCCTCGACGGTGATCACGCCGTCGCGGCCGACCTTGCTCATGGCCTCCGCGAGCATCCGCCCCACGTCGGCGTCGTTGTTGGCGCTGACGGCGGCGACGTTGCGGATGTCCTGGTCGCCCTTGATGGGGATGGCCATCTTCTTGAGCTGCGCGACGATCGCCTCGACGCCCTTGCGGATCCCGCGCGCCAGGGCCATCGCGTCGGCCCCCGCGGCGAGGTTGCGGTAGCCTTCCTTGAAGATCGCCTCGGCCAGGACCGTGGCGGTGGTTGTGCCGTCGCCGGCCTCATCGGAGGTCTTGCTGGCGGCCTCCTTGACCAGCTTGGCGCCCATGTTCTCGTTCCTGTCGGCCAGGTCGATCTCCTCAGCCACGGTGACGCCGTCCTTGCTGACGGTGGGCGCGCCCCAGCCCTTGTCGAGGATCGCGTGCCTGCCCCGCGGGCCCAGGGTGCTCTTGACCGCCCGGGCCAGCTTCTCCACGCCGGCGAGTAACGCCTTGTGGGCCTGTTCTTGCATCGTAATCTGCTTGGCCGCCATGGCGAACTTCTCCTTCTCTGTTGACTGCTCGCTAGTCCAGCGTCTTCAAGGTCTTAGCGACGTATCTCCGCATCGCTTCCCCGCAAGACCCCCTCCCGGCGCAAAGGCCGACTCATATCGGGATTTGAGCAACCCTCATGCCTTACACGGTAACATTTTATTCTGCGGATACTTAAGAATACAGGTGCCGCGCCCCGCCCTCTGGCGAACCTGCCAATCACAGCACAGTAGTACCGCATCGGGAGACATTTTGACAGCGGGATGACGAACCGGTACGGTGTGCATCCGGGATGCACACCGTATGCAAGTTGCAGGGTCAGGGATGCGAGGGAGACAGGCAGAGGGCGAACGCCTTCGATGGGCGCGGGCGGCCCTTGTGGGCACACCGAACGCGAAAGGCAAGCAGCGATGAGCTTCAAGACGCTCCGATCTCACCTGACGGCTGCGATCGTTCTGTCGGTTGTCTTGTGGGGACCGTCGCTCACCTGGGCACAGGAGGCCGCCAAGACCCGGCTTGCGGAGGATGCCTCGCTGGCGCCCCAGGCCAAGGAGGCCTTCGACGCCGCTTACGCCCTGGCGAGGAAGGCCCACTATGATGAGGCCCTGGCGCGGTACGAAGAGGCCGTCCGGCTCGCCCCGCAGCATGCCGGCATCTGGACGGAATACGGCTTGTGCCTTCGCAACACGTACCATCTTCAGCGGGCCGTTCGGGCGACCTGGCGGGCGATGGAGCTGGGAGGCCCCTCCGCGGGCCTGTGGGCCAACCTGGGCAACATCTACCTCAATGCCCAGGCCTGGGAGGCTGCGGAGGGGGCCTACGAGAAGGCCGCGGGCTTGGCCGCGGACCCGCGATGGTCTGCGCAGAACTTTCTCAACCTGGGCTACCAGCAGTGGCTGACCGGCCAGAACGATGGGGCCATAAAGGCCTTCCAGCGTGCCCTTGTGGCCGACCCCAATAGCGGCCTGGCCCTGGTGGACCTCGCCTGCGTCCACGCCTCCCAGGAGAAGACCCAAGAGGCCCTCCAGGAGATCGAACAGGCCACCCCCCTCCTCCAGGCCGCAGGAGACCAGAGCGGACTTCAGTACGCCCGGAAGGTGCAGAAGGCGATCAAGAAGGACCACCGCTTCAGGCCGCCCGAGGGGTTCGTCGCGTTCGAAAACCTGCCGCAGCGCTTCCTCGATCGGCCACCGGAGGGCCAGGCCCTCTCCGTCGCCATCGATCCGGCGGTGACCCGGTTCTACCGGGTCCCGCGCGTCGGCGTGCTGTCCATCACCGTCAAGGAGGCCTGGCAGACTCACCTGGATACCAAGGTGGTCCCGGGCGCGACGACCATCGTCTTTGCCCCGCCCCAGGGGGATGACTTCCAGTTCCTCTGGACTCCGCTCCAGCCGCCCGGGCGGCCGGCAGGGAAGCTCAAGTCCATGCTCAAGGCGATCGGCACCAGACAGCTCTCCCAGGCCGTCGAGAAGGAACTTCAGATAAACGAAATCCAGTCCCCCTCCATGCAGGGGTACTACTACCTCCTGACGGATAGGTCCATGGTGGGTAAGCCCTCCACCAAACCGGGTGAGTATCCTTACATGATCTGCTGCATGCTCAAGGCCGGGAATGCCGACTCCACGCTCACCATCCTGTGCCGAAGAAACGAGGAGGCCTTCGTGAAGGAGATGGTGGACGCGATCGCGACGATCACCTCTTACACGCCGCCGGACCAGGCGACGACCGCTACGGCCGCGAGCAGGGCCTAGCGCAGCGGCATGCTGGGTGCGTAGCTTGGCTGCACACGGGCCACCGGTGGCACCCGGGACTCGCGCTACCGGATGTTTCCGACCCAGACGCTCCCACGGTATCTGCAGTGTCCGCAACCGCCACCGTTACAGCTGCCACATATCACCCTCGGGAACTTCCCAACATGAGCACCAATATAATCGCAGTGTCCACACCCACCACCATCGCAGTAGCCGCATTTGACGATCCCAACATCCTCCCCGGCCCAGTCAGG
>JALHTV010000021.1 GCA_022866005.1 Phycisphaerae bacterium | reverse complement strand
GGTCGTCTTCCGCCACAGCTCGGCCGCCTCGTCGTCGGCGGACAGGCCGTCCTGCCTGTCGCCCTGGAACACCGTGGCGTACAGGCGATCCTTGGGCAGGCCCCAGACCTTCGTCAGCAGCTCCCACGCCCAGGCGATGGCCTCGGCCTTGAAGTAGTCGCCAAAGCTCCAGTTGCCCAGCATCTCGAAGAACGTCTGGTGGTAGCAGTCGTGGCCGACGTCTTCTAGGTCGTTGTGCTTGCCGCCGGCGCGGATGCACTTCTGCGTGTTGGCGACGCGCCTGGCCGAGGGCTTGGCCAGGCCCAGGAAGATGTCCTTGAACTGGTTCATGCCGGCGTTGGCGAACAGCAGCGTGGGGTCGTCCGCGAGCAGGAGGGAGCTGGAGGGCACGATGCTGTGCCCCTTGCCCCGGAAGAAGTCCAGGAACTCGTTGCGGATGTCGTTTGCGGTACGGGTCATGGTCGTCTCAGGGCGACGGGGAAGGACGGCGCCGGCCCGGTCCGTTCAAGAGGCCCTATCCTAGCCAGCTTGGGGGTTGCTGCCAAGGACGTTGCCGCCGCCCGTTACGAGGACGACGACCCCGAGCACAGGCGGACGACCAGTTCCGCCAGGACCGCCTGCGGGTTGGCGCCGCTCTTCATGGCCAGGTCCGCCCGGAGCAGGCGGCGGAGGTCCCCGGCCAGACTCACCGGTGAGCGACGTTGGATGAACTTGACGAAGACCGCCTTCTGGTCCCACGGCATGTAAGGGGCGGCCTCTTGGGGCGGCCTGCCCGCGCGGACCTGCTCTGCGGCCGCCAGCACGCGGCGGAGGTGCCAACCGATCGCCCCCAGCACGCGGAACTCCTCGCCCCGCGCGGTCAGCATCCCGCCCATGGCCTCCAGCGCCGCCCGCGTATCCCCGGCCGTCAGGGCGTTGGCCAGGTCGAACGCGCCCGGTCCGGCCGTGGCGGTCGAGATGGCCTCGACGTCCTCGACGGTGACGGTCTGGCGCGACCCGGCGTGCAGCGAGAGCTTCTCCATCTCGGTGTCCAGGAGCCCGTAATCCCGCCCGACCCATTCCTCCAGAAGCTGAGCCGCCTGGCGGTCGATCTTCTTGCCGCGCCGCTCGGCCGCCTCGGCGATCCAGTGGGTTAGGCTCTCCCTCTCGCGCGGGGTGCAGGAGATGACCTCGCCCACGCGGGCGACGGCCTTGGCCAGGCGCGTTTTGGGATCCCACGTCGTGACCACCAGCACCAGCAGGGAGCTGGGCGAGGGAGCCGCAACGTACTTCTCCAGGGCCTCGCGGTGTTCCGAGACGAAGTCATCCGCCGGGCCGATGAGTACGACGCGGCGGCTGGCCAGGAACGGCAGCGTCCGCAGCTCATCCAGCACGGTCGCCAGCTCCACGGAGCTATCGTACTGGGCCAGGCAGGTCTGCGGGTCGGCCTCGCCCAAGACGGCCGAGACGATCCTGCGGCGGGCCTCATCCAGCAGATAGGTGTCCTGGCCGACCAGCACGCAGACCGGCTTGAGCGCGTCCTTCGGCTGTTTGGCCTGTTTTGCCATGATCCGCAGCCCTTGGGGCAAGCGGCATTCTGCCCCTCATTCGGAGAGAAGTAAAGTTGCTGGGTGGCACAGGCTTTCTAGCCTGTGCCACAGGAGCAGCACAGCCATGAATGGCTGTGCCACGCGGTGCCAGAGGGCAGACGTTGATTTGGGCTGGCGCCGCGGGTAGGCTTTGGCCCTGCGATGGCTAGGAAACTCCTGAACTTGCGGCACGTAACGATCATCGGCGCGGGGCTGCTGGGCGGCTCGGCGGCTCTGGCGATCCAGCGCGCCTGCCGCGGTGTGCACATCGCGGGGGTGGGGCGGCGGCAAAAGAGCCTGGACCAGGCCCTGACCGTCGGGGCGATCGACTCGGCCCACCTGGAGGCCGCCACGCCCGCAGCCCGCAGCGACCTGGTGATCCTGGCTACGCCGGTGGGGGCCTTTGGAAAGTATCTCCAGCAGATCGCCCCTCACCTGAAGCGCGGGGTGCTCGTCACAGACGTGGGCTCGACCAAGGCCACGGTCGTCCGCACGGCTGAGGCGATCCTCGGGCGCGGGGGCCCCTTCGTCGGTAGCCACCCGATGGCCGGGAGCGAGCGCAAGGGCGCCCGCTTCGCCCGGGCGGACCTGTTCGCCGGGGCGACCTGCATCGTCACGCCGACTGCCTCGACGCCCGCGGCGCTGGTGCGGCGGGTGGAGCGGTTCTGGCACGCGCTGGGCGCCAGGACGGTGCGCATGGCCCCGGCCGCCCACGACCGGGCGATGGCGGCGGTATCGCACCTGCCGCATGCCCTGGCGGCCTTGCTAGCCCTGCTGCCGCCGCGAGCGGCCCTGGCGGTCGCGGGGCAGGGCCTGGCCGACATGACGCGCCTGGCGGGCGGCGACGTGGAGGTGTGGCGCGACATCTTCCTGACCAACCGAGCGGCGATGCTCAGCGTGATCGATGAGTTCGATGAGCAGCTCATGGCCTTGCGCGACCTGATGGAACTGGGCGATGGCGACCGGCTGCTGCGCCTGCTCGCCTCGGCCAAGAAGCGCCGCGACGGCCTGATCGCCCATCGCTGCGACGAGCGGCGGATGAAGAAGCCCAAGAGCCGCTGACGCCTCCCCTGCGCCCGCCTGGTCCCTTCCAGCCGCGCCGACGCGCAGCAATTCAACTGAGTTCTGCGAGCCTCGCACGCACCTGATCGGCCGTCAGGCCGGAGACGAGGAATTCCTTGCGTGGGCGGGTCGGCCCGGCGGTGAGTGTCACCGTGCGGGGATCGACGCCCAAGGCCGCCGCGAGCGTGCGGGCGATGGCGGCGTTGGCCTGGCCGCGCTGCGGTGGGGCTGAGGTGGCGATCTTCAGGCGGTCGCCGAGCACGCCGACCACCCTGTCGCGCGAGCTGCCCGCCACCGCCTTGACGGCAACGATCGCCCCGCCGGGGGTGTCGCGGATGTTGAGCTTGTCGGTT
>JALHTV010000219.1 GCA_022866005.1 Phycisphaerae bacterium | reverse complement strand
GACCAATCTTGCTCGTCTCATTAGTGGATAACAGGGTGCCGTTTCGCGGACCCCCTGTAGGAAGGGAGACACCTGCATCCGCTGACTTCGTCACCAGCAGGAGACCCCAAGGGGCTCCCCGAAAAACTACGGCGTCCGGACATCCGTGTCCGGACGCCCGTCCATGATTCACGTTATCGCGCCCAGGTCCCTCCGGGGCGCGGGTAAGCCCTCAGGCGATCTGCTCGGTCAGCAACTCCACGATCTCCTTGGCCGGCTGAGACTTATCGCCCATCGGGCTCATCCAGCGGATCCGCCCTCTCTTGGCGAGCAACGCCTCCATCCGCTGCACGGCCAGGACCACCGAGGAGTGTTTCTTGCCCATGGCCTGGCCGATCTCGGGGTAGCTCATCTGCGTGTGGCGCCGGGCCAGGAACATCGCGACCATCCTGGCCGCGGAGACGGTCTTGGTGCGGCGGGAGGAGTGGATGTCGGCCGGGCTGATGCCGAAGAACGCGGCCGCGACGGCCTCGATGTCGCCCAGGGTGATCGCGCTGTCGGTGCGGGCGAGGTGGTCGGCCAGGGCCTTGGCGGCCAGCTCCACCGTGACGCGCTGGCCCTCCAGCGATGACAGCGCCGCCAACTTCACCAGCGCCCCTTCCAGCTCGCGGACCGACCCGTGAATGTGCCGCGCGACGTACTGGAGCGCGTCGTCCTCGGCGGCGAGGTTCAGCCCCTTGGCCTTGCGGCGGAGGATCTCTATCCGCGTGGCCTGGTCGGGCAGATCGATCTTGACGACCATGCCCGCGACGAACCGGCTGACGAGCTGGGCGTTCAGCTCGCCCACCAGTTGCGGCGGGGCATCGCTGGCCATCACGATCTGCCGTCCGGCGGATTCGATCGCGTTGTAGGTGTGCAGGAACTCATCCTGCGTGGCCTTCTTGGCCGCCAGGAAGTGCACGTCGTCGATGGCGAGCAGGTCCAGCCGGCGGTAGCGCGCGCGGAACTCGGAGATCTTCTTGGCGCGCAGGGCGGTGATGAACTCGTTAGTGAACTGCTCCCCGGTGACGTAGCGCCACGCGATCGGGCGCCCGGATCGCTGCTGCCGAGTGGCGGCGTTGCAGACGCCCTGGAGCAGGTGAGTCTTGCCGACTCCGCAGGGCCCGTGGAGGAACAGGGGGTTGAACGGGGGCTTGTCCTTGCCGACCACGGCGATGGCCGCCGAATACGCCAGACGATTGCCGGCGCCGACGACGAAATCCTTGAGGTTGTACTTCAACTCGACGGGACCCACCGATCGGCGCGGGCGCGACAGGCCCTGGGCAGCCTTGGAGACCATCTCGGCCTGCGTGTCCAGGTGGCTGCGGCGGAGCTCACCGGTCAGCGAGGGGTCGATCATCACTACCACCGCTGCCGCGCTGCCGGTGTGCTGGGCGACGGCCGAGGCAATCTCGCCGTGGTAGTGCGTCTCTATCCAATTGGCCACAAAGGGGTTAGGCACCGCGACCTTCACGTGCCCATCCTCCAGGCTCAGCCGCGTGCCGTGGCGGAACCACGCGTTGAATTTCCCTGGGCCGATCCGCTCCTGGAGCGTCGCCAGCACGTCGTTCACCAAGGCATGCTCTGCGCAGATCGATTCCGCGGCACATGTCATATTTGATCCCTCTCGCCTCGCGGGGGACGACGCGATCAGCGGCCGAGAACAACTGCCGCGGCGGCGCCCAGGAATCCCGACTGGGGCACCAAGATCATACTGCAACGCGCAGGAATTTATCGCCGCTTTCCCGGCCGGTCAACGACAAAGACGCGACATTGTTATCCACACCTTCCAACACCTTGTCGTTCCGTCACGTTGGGGCCAAAAAAAATCTTTCGTCCACAGGTTGTTCACACCGCGCCGGTGCCTCCCAGGTGCTTGGCGAACATCACGTAGGCCCATCGTCGTCGCGTCACGCGGTAGCCTTCCGACTCGTACACTCCCTTGGCGTAGGTGTTCTGCTCGTCGACAGCCAGTTCGATGCTCTCCAATCTGCGCGCCTGCGCGTCGGCGCCGGCGCGGTGCAGCAGCGCGCGACCCAGCCCGCGCCCGCGAAAGCGCGGCGCGACGCCCAGGTACGCGATCTCCGCCGAGCGGCCCGCGGTGCAGTCGTTCATCAGCACGCAGCCGGCCGCGTCTCCGCCGACGTCGACGATCCACCACGACTGCGGGCGATAGACGCCGCCGGCCTTGTGGCCCGCGATCACGTCCTCAATCCGGCGCGCACCGCTGAGGCGCGGACAGTCCAGGGAGCCTTCGTAGGTCGCCGCGATCACCTGCGCCAATTCCTCCGGGGTGAACTGCTCTCCCGAGCGCCATTGCAGCGGGGGTGCCTCCGCCTGGCCGCCGCGCGGGGGAGATTGCCTCATGTGCACCAACCGGGCCAGCAACGAAAACCCCGCCGCCTGGATGACGGCCCGGTCGGCGTCGCGGTCGTCCTCGATCATGGCTTGGACGAATGGGCAGCCCTGCTGGAGGCCTTGCTGGGCCGCCGCCTGCGCGACCGCGGCTAGGGCCTGGCTATCCACGCCGTCGGCGTCGGCTGGAGTGTGCAGTAACATGCCCACACGGCCGGGGTTCTGGATAGCCATTGCGGCGGCCACGCAGCAGTTCCCCACCCGGCCCCACCACAGTGCCGCCCGGCGGTCCCGGCCTCGCAGGTGCTGGGCGAGCCCCTCGGCCTGCGAGGCGACCAGGAAGTCGCACCGGCTGCCTGCCAGGAGGAACCGCAAGGCCTGCATGTGTCCAGGCGGCGGCACGGGCTCGATCTGTACGGGCTGGCTCACGGTGACCTTGATGGTATCGCCCCTGTCAAGGTGACGGAAGCCTGCGCGCCGGTTGGGGCTCCTGTCGCGATTGACTTTTGAGTGCTTCGGGCTTAGGCTAATGGGTCACGGCGGCTGGCTGATCTGGCCGGTTGGGAGCGGAACGATGAGACTGCGTGCAGCGGGGCTGCTGGCTGCGGCGATGATCGCGCTGGGAGTGGGCCAGGCGGTGACCGCGCCCAAGCCGGCGGAGATCGTCACCCACTGGCAACTGGAGGCGAGTTTCGGGGACATCCTGCCCATCCAGGTGACCGCCAGCGGCGAGGGCGCCCCGCGCACCTTCTGGTACATGCGCTACAAGATCACCAACACGACCGGCCAGGACCGCGTCTTCGTGCCGGAGTTCATCCTCTACACGGACACCGGCGAACTCCTCCGCGCGGGACGGAACATCCCCGGGTCGGCCTTCCAGGCGATCAAGGAGGTGGCCAACGATCCGCTGCTGCTGGACCTCTCGGACATGGCCGGCCGGCTGCTCCAGGGCCAGGAGAACGCCAAGGAGGGCGTGGCGATCTGGAACGACTTCGACCCCAGCGCCGCGGCCTTCGACGTCTTCGTCAGCGGGCTCAGCGGGGAGACGGTGGAACTCAAGCTGCCCAAGCCCATCCGCGTGAAGGAGACCGACGCGTTCGGCAAGCAGGTGGAGGTCGTCAAGGACAAGATCATCCTGGCTAAGACGCTCCAGCGCCACTACCGGATCTCCGTTGAGGCCGCCGACCGCTCGCACACGGCCCTGCAACTGGCTGAGGAGCAATGGGTCATGCGATGAGGGGGATGCTCGGGGAGAACGCCTGCCAGTTCGCGCCCGGGGAGCTGCTGTTCCTGGGCGGAAGTGGCGGTGAGAGCACGGGTTGGGAATTCGCCGAGCTGACCCTGCCCTTCGCGGCTAATCCCAACCGCACCGGCATCACCATCGGCGACATCAGCGGCATCGACAAGAAGGGCTGGGAGTACCTGCCTCCGCCCCTCGACGCGCTCTGGGCTTCGGCGGGCAGGCCTGTGGGTCCGCTACGAGGACGTTGAGGACGCCTCAGCCAAGTCACCGACGCTCCAAAGCTTTGGCGACGGAGCGATGATCGTCAAGCGCCCCCCTACGGGCCCGTATGGGCGCGGCCGTCTGCGTGGAGAAGGTCTACGAGGAAGGCGACTTCGGCCTGCTTGGGATCAGCATCCCGCCTCCGTAGCAGGGCGACTTCAGCGTGATCGGGAGCAAATGACGGAGAGCCCGCTTGGTTGGCACACTGAAGAAAGGAATACAGGCAAACGCTTCGGCTGACTCCCAAGGCATGACCCGCTCACGAGTGGCACTTGCGGGCCACGATCCATTCGCTTTCCCAGCGCAGCGTCAGTCCGTGTTCCGCAGCGACCTTTGCAGGCGGGTCTTCAGCCGGGTCCCCGTCGCGAAGGTAGTCCCGTCGGTATGTCTCAACCAGGAATCCTTCATTCTCCAGGTACGCTCTGAGCCCGAGTTGCGTTATGGGTATGCGTTCCATCCACGAGTCGCGCACGCTGGTCGGCATCTGCTCAACCGTATTGGCCGACATGACCAGTTCAGTCGCACAGAGCACGCCGCCATGTCGAAGCACTCGGTGCGCCTCACGAATAGCCTTTTGGCAAGGCGAAACGCTCCCAAACCCGAGGACGGAGGAGATACCAGCGAAGTGCCCGTCGCGCAACGGCATCGCCGTAGCATCGAAGGCAACCAAGGAGACATTGGGGCCAGCACCTTGTGCATCCAGCGAGTCGCGCCAGAGTCCGAGGATTCCTGGCGAGATGTCATTGACCAGCAGATCAGTGTCGGGTCGGTGGCGCAGGAGCAAGGGGAAGTGCCCTCCACTAGGCCCGGCGGCAATCTCAAGGACCGGACCATCGGCGTGCAGAAGGGCATTCACCAAAGGTTCGTGTCGCACATCATCAGCAAACTGCGGATCGCGGAGCTTTCGCAGGGTGAACCCACTCTGTCTGAGCTTCTCCGTTTTCTCTTGGGGCCACTGGTCCTGCGCAACAAAGCTGGCTACTCCCCCACGGACTTGGCCAACCGGGCGCTCCCCAGCAAGCAGAACACCATCCAAGAGCTCTGCCCCTTCTTTGCGCCCCTCAAAGGCGACATTCACCTTTCCGTCAACGCAAAGCAAGGCAAGGTGTCCAGCTTTCATACCAGCTCCCCGAAGTCAGCTCTCAGGTCCCAAGGACAGAATCAGAATCTACCATGACCGACGCCCTCCGCAAAGTTAGACCCGGTGATCCGCTGGTCATACCGGCCCTGGCGTACAACACCTTCGTGGATGCCGCCCGCGACTTCCTGGCCCGTCAGCAGGACCAGGCCGCCCCCCTGCGTTCCAGGCTGTTTGCCCGCCCGTTCGATTTCGGTTGACCCTTGCCCCCGCCGGTCTTAACGTACGCCTGCCCGGCTCGCCGGGGCGATGCCGTGGCAAGCCCGGTGGGGTCCCGTCCCTGCCTCAGGAGGCCGACGCGTGCCCGCGGAAGTGACCGACTGGCATGTTCTGACCGCCGACCAGGCTGCCCAGGCCGTCGCCAGCGATCTGGCCGCCGGCCTGGCCGAGGGGGAGGCCGCCTCTCGGCTCGAGCGGTTCGGCCCCAACGTCCTGCCCGAGGCCGCCAAGCGGACCCTGCTGGCGATGTTCCTGGGCCAGTTCAAGGACGTCCTGGTCTTGGTCCTGGTGGCGGCCTGCGGGGTGTCGTTCCTGCTGGGGGAGATTACCGACGCCGTCGTGATCCTGGCCATCCTGGTGCTCAACGCCGTGCTGGGTGTCTTCCAGGAGCACAAGGCCGACCGGGCCCTGGAGGCGCTCAAGAAGATGTCCGTGCCGGTCTGCGAGGTCCTGCGCGGCGGCCGCCAGCTTCAGGTGCCCTCGCAGGACTTGGTGCCGGGCGACGTCGTGGTCCTCCGCGACGGTGACGCGATCCCCGCCGACCTGCGGCTCATCGAGGCCTACAACCTCCAGATCGACGAGGCCAGCCTGACCGGTGAGTCCGTGGCCGTGGAGAAGTCCACGGGCCCCCTTGCAGCCCGGACCACCCTGGCTGAGCGCGCCGACATGGCCTACGCCGGCACACACGTGACCTACGGGCGCGGGCGGGGGCTGGTCGTGGCCACGGGCATGGACCGGCAGATCGGGCACATCGCCGCGCTGCTCCAGGAGGCCCCGGCCACCGTCACGCCGCTCCAGCGGAACCTGGCCGGCCTGGGCAAGCTGCTGGGCGTCTTGACGCTGGTGACCTGCGCGATGGTGTTCGTATCGGGATTGCTTTGGAGTCTGCTGCGGCCGCAGGGCCAGCCCATGCTGGACGTCGTGCAGCGCCTGTTCATGACGTCGGTGAGCCTGGCGGTGGCCGCGATCCCCGAGGGGCTGCCCGCGGTGACGACGATCGTGCTGGCCCTGGGCGTGTACCGCATGAGCCGCCACCACGCCATCGTCCGCAGGCTCCCGGCCGTCGAGACGCTGGGCTGCGCGACCTGCATCTGCACCGACAAGACCGGCACGCTCACCGAAAACCGCATGACCGTCACCAAGGCCGTCACGGCCGAGCAGATCCTCACTGCCCGGCGTTGGGCCGACTGTCCCGGCCGGGACGACCTGCTGGCCGTGGCGGCGCTGTGCAATGATGCGCGGGTCGACGCCCACGGGCGGCGGTTCGGTGAGCCGACCGAGCTGGCGCTGGTGGAGTACGTTAACACCCAGCCGACCGGCAGCGAGGAGCTACGCCACCGGCACCCGCGCGTGGATGAGCTGCCGTTCAGCTCCGCGCGGAAGCTGATGAGCACGCTGAACCGCGTCGACGGCCGGACGCGCCTCATGGTCAAGGGCGCTCCCGACGTGCTGCTGCACCGATGCACGCACGTCCTGATCGGCGGGCGCGTGGAGGGGCTGTCGGACCGGCAGAAGGACACCATTGCCCGGGAGCTGACGGCCATGGCTGGCTCGGCCCTGCGGGTGCTGGGCTTCGCCTGGCGGGACCTGGAGGAGCCCGGCCGCATCGAGCCCGCCGATGAGAACGAGCTGGTCTTCGTGGGCCTGATGGGGTTGATCGACCCGCCGCGGCCCCAGGTGCGGCGGGCGCTGGAGGAGGCCCGCTCGGCGGGCATCTCCACCGTCATGGTCACCGGAGACAATGCCGCCACCGCCCGCGCGATCGCCGAGCAGCTCGGCATGCTGGGTGAGGGTGAGCAGGTCGTGAGCAGCGGCGAGCTGGAAGCCATGACCGACCAGGAGCTCCAGCAGCGGATCGGTCACATTCGCGTCTTTGCCCGCGTGCACCCCGAGCAGAAGCTGCGGATCGTCCAGGCCTTCCAGGCGCGGGGGGAGGTGGTGGCCGTCACGGGCGACGGCGTGAACGACGCCCCCGCGATCAAGCGCGCCGACATCGGCCTGGCCATGGGCGTCACCGGCACCGACGTCGCCAAGGAAACCGCCGACATGGTCCTGGCCGACGATAACTACGCCACGATCGTCGAGGCCATCGAGCAGGGACGGGCGATCTTCGACAACATCCGCAAGTTCGTGCTGTACCTGCTCGCGTGCAACGTGGGCGAGGTGCTGGTGGTGTTCATTCCCATCCTGTTGGGCTTCGCCTCCCCGCTGGCCCCGGTGCAGATCCTGCTGATCAACCTCATCACCGACGGCCTGCCGGCCTTGGCGCTGGGTGTGGACCCGCCCGAGCCGGGCGTCATGCGTCGCCGGCCGCGCAAGGCCCGCGAAGGCATCGTCGGCGCCCTGCACCTGAGCGTGATCGGCTTCAACGCCGTCTTCATCGCCGCCGCGGTTCTGCTGAGCTTCCTGGCCGGGAAGCAGTGGGACCTGCCCATCGGCCAGGAGGACCGGGTGGCCGAGACGATGGCGTTTATCACGTTGGCGCTGGCCGAGCTGAGCCGGGCGTACAGCTTCCGCAGCGAGACTCAGAACTTCTGGCGGATCGATCCGCGGACCAACCCGCAGTTGCTGCTCGCCCTGGGCATCAGTGCGGTCATCGCCGTGGCGACGGTGCTGGGGAGCCCGCTGCGGGGGGTGTTCGGCACGGCCTGGCTCACCGGCCAGCAGTGGGCTGTGGCCGTAGGCTGCTCGTTGATTCCGTTTGCGGCCTTCGAGGCCTACAAGGCGGTCCGCGCCCGCACGACGCAGGTGCGGTAGCAGCCGGGGGCGATCGAACCACCGCAGAGAGGATCTCGACGCGGCGGCGCGGAGATGATATACCCCTGGCCACGGCATCGGAATCCGAGGAGCGTTCCATGAAGCGATACGGTCACGTCATCCGCCTGCGTCCCGAGAAGCTGGAGGAGTACAATCGCCTTCATGCGGCCGTCTGGCCCGAGGTGCTGAAGAGGATCCGCGGTTGTCACATCCGCAACTACACCATCTTCTACCGCGACGGGCTGTTGTTCGGTTACTACGAGTACCACGGTCGCGACTACGAGGCCGACATGGCCACGATGGCCGCCGATCCGGTGACCCAGAAATGGTGGAAGCTCACCGCCCCCTGCCAGCAGCCGGTGGACTCAGCCCCCGAGGGCACCTGGTGGGCGCCGATGGAAGAGTTCTTCCACACGGACTAAGCCCTCGCCGCCCGTGTGGGCGCCTTCGTCAGCACACCGTGACCACCAGGCCCTCGGTGCTGACGTCGAAGTCGAAGAAGCGCGCCCGCTCGTTGGGGGGGTCGGCCTCCAGCAGTTGACGGATGGCCAGGGCATCGGCCGGCGACTTGCAGACCATCAGCAGGAACCCTCCGCCCCCGGCCCCCAGCAGCTTGGCCCCGTGGATATAGGGGTGCACCCGCCGGAGCAGGTGTTCGATCTGCTCGTTGCTGGAGTCGGGGTCCAGGGCCTTGTTCAACCGCCAGGCCACGTCGATGAGCTCGCCAAAGCCCACCGGGTCCTTGCTCGCCATGGCCTGGGCCACGTGGGGCGGGAAGGCGTGCAGGCGGCGCAGGGTGGCCATGGCCGCGCGGTCGCGGTCGAGGTGACGCCCGACGACCTGCCGAAGAATGTTCTTCGCCAGGCGCGTGATGCCGGTGTAGTACAGCAGCGTGCTGCCGCTGTTGGTGCGGGGGTCTAGCACGTCCGGGGGCACGTACTGGATCTTCGCATCGGGCACCAGGCCCGGCTCGGTCGTGATGACCTTCACACCGTCCACGGCCCCGCCGATCTGATCCTGCCAGCCGCCGCCGGTGGTCAGGGCCTGCTCCAGTTGCAGCACGCCGTGGAACAGTTCGGTGCGCGACAGCGTGCGCCCCATCACGCGCTGGATGACGGCCAGGATCACCACGCCCATGATGCTGCTGGTGCCCAGCCCGCTGCCCTTGGGGATGGCGGCCAGGGTCGTCAGCTCGATCCCGCCGCCGAACCGGCGGAGCATCTCCTGGAGCGTGACCCCCTCAGGCCAGGGGGCCTCCTGGGGAGACAGCCCGGACAGCGCCAGCGCAGCCTTGGCCAGGG
>JALHTV010000218.1 GCA_022866005.1 Phycisphaerae bacterium | reverse complement strand
ACGCAACCGGTGAGGTTTTCCTGAAGGTGGCCCGCGGGATCAGGAGCTTCATCGGGCAGAGCGAGCGAGACTTTGCCAACTGGGTGTATGCCATCGCGACGGCTGAAGTGAACGCCGTAATCCGCCGGCTCCTCCGGCGGCGCGAGCTGCTGGCCGCGGCGGTGCAGCAGGGGCGGGTGCGGGTGTTGGCGGCCGCCGAGGACCGCCCGGACCCGCCGGATTGGCCGACGCTGTATGCCGCCATCGCCGCCCTGCCGCGGCGGGACCAGACGCTGGTCGTCCTTCGAAGCTTCGAGCAGATGCCGTTCGAGCAGATCGCGGCTGTGTGTGACATGAAACCCGTCACGGCCCGGGTCGCCTTCACCCGGGCCCTGGCGAAACTCCGAAAGCGCCTGACGAAGGCCTCCGGGCGCGGGAGCTAGAACCGTGTTCCAGAACGAAGACGAATTCAACCGCCTGGTGACGAAGCTGCCCATCGACACCCGCGTCGATCCGGCCCACAAGGAGGCCACCCGACAGCGGATGCTGGAGCAGTTCGCCCAGGCCCGACAGACCCCTCCCCCGGCCGCCTCCGAAGGGCCGCTGGGGTGGATGAGGAGACTCTCCGTGAAGACCAAATCCTTTGCGGCCCTGGCGGCCGTACTGGCGATCACCGCGGGCATCATCGCGGTGGTGTACTTCGGCGGCGGGGCGAAGATCGCCCTGGCCGACGTGCAGCGCAAACTCGCGGCCGTTCCGGTCATCGCATTCCGGTTGGAATTGTTCCGTCCCGGCGTCACGCCCCTCGATGCCCAGACGTATGTCACAGAAGACTCCATCACCCGGTTCGAGCTGCCGGAGTGCACCAGCCTGATCGACTGGCAGCATGGTCGAATGCTCGCGTTGATGCCTCAGTCCCACGAAGCGATCGAAGGCGACGTCCAGAACCTCCAGGAGAATCCCTACCACCGGGACTGGCTGGCGGACCTGCGGCGGATCGTCGGCTGCGAGGATGCCCGCTACCTGGGCACCAAGACCGTCGATGGAGTCCATGCCGTCGGGTGGGAGATCAACGACGGCAACTGGATCGTCACCGTCTGGGCCGATGCGGACTCGGCCGAGCTGGTGCGGGTGGAGTTCCAGAAAGACCAGCTCCGGATGGCCTTCAGCCGGTTCCGCTACGACGTGGACATCGACCCGGGGAAGCTGAGCCTCACCGCCCCTGCGGGCTATACCGTGCGCCGCATCGCGATGGATGCCAGCCGAGCCAGCGAGGGCGAGGTGGTCCTGGTCTTGCGGATCTGGGCCATGGGCAACGGCGACGTGTTCCCTGACAGCCTGGACTCCTGGAAGTTCTCCCAGGCCGCCAGTAAAGCGGACTGGGAAAAGGTGATGGAGGAGGCCGACGGGAAGAGCTCAGACGAGATCAGCCAGTCCATCGGCCAGGCGTTCTGGTGGCTGAATACCAACCCCGGCTGGAGCTACGTCGGAGCAGGCGTGCGGCTGGGCGACGCCAAGAAGGCGGTCTTCTGGTACCGACCCCAAGGCACCTCGACGTGGCGGGTCATCTATGGCGACCTGCGCGTAGAGACGGCTGACGCACCGCCCAGGCAATAAGACCCGGTCGACGGTGCGGATCCCATGACACGGCGGGCCCAGTGCCCGCCGTGCTGCTTTCCCGCGTCGCCTGGACCAGGTCGCAGGGTCAGACCTTGAACGCCGAGGGGCAGAGCGTGTTGATGAGGCAGTCACCGCAGCGCGGTTTGCGCGCGGTGCAGACCGCCCGGCCGTGGAAGATGAGCAGGTGCGAGAAGACCGTCCAGTCCCCCCGGGGCACGATGGCCATCAGGTCCTGCTCGATCTTCACCGGGTCGGTCTGCTTGGAGAATCCCAGGCGCCCGGAGAGGCGAATCACGTGGGTGTCGACCACGACGCCTTCGTTGCGGCCGAAGGCGCTGCCCAGGACCACGTTAGCGGTCTTGCGGGCCACCCCGGGCAGGCTCAGCAGGTCGTCCATCGTGTCGGGCACTTGGCCGCCGTAGGCCTGGACGAGGCGCTGGCAGGCGGCGCGGATGTTCTTGGCCTTGTTGCGGAAGAAGCCCGTGGTGCGGACTTGCTCCTGGAGCTCTTCCTGGGTGGCGGCGGCGAAGTCGGCCGCGGAACGGTACCGCGCAAACAGCTCCTTGGTCACCTTGTTCACGCGGTCGTCGGTGCACTGGGCAGCGAGGATGGTCGCCACCAGCAGTTGCAGGGGGTCGGCGTGGTGCAGCCGCGTGGCCGCCTGGGGATACTGCTTTTTGAGTATCGCCGTGATCTTCCCACAACGCCGAGTCAACCCCGCTTGCGATTCCCTGGGCATGGACGTGTCCATTTCGGATTGCGGATTGCGGATTTCGGATTGGACGGCTACATCTGCCGGTGATCGGCAGACACGGCTTCGGCGGTCCGCGGCGGCGTCTTGGTGAGATACGTGTCGATCGCCTCGGCGGCGTCTCGCCCGGAGGCGATAGCGGCGGCCACGTAGGCGGGCCCCATGGCCAGGTCGCCGGCGACGAAGACATCCGGGCTGCTCGTGGCGCCGTGGGTGGCGGCGATGCGCCCGTCGGCGTCGGTCGCCAGGCCCAGGCCGGCGGCCAGGTCGGCGTCCACCACCGGATCAAACCCCATCGCCAGCAGCGCCAGGTCCACCTTCACGCGGAAGTCGCTGCCGGGCAGTTCGCGCATGACCGGGCCGCCGTCGCTGTGCAGCCAGCGGACCTTGGCGCCGCGGATCTCATTAATGCAGTCACCGTCACCGCCGAACTGCTTGGTGACCACGCACCACTGCCGGTCGACCGCCGCGGCGGGCAGCACCGCCGTGTTCCGGCTTTCGGCAGCGGCGCGGGGCAGGATCTCGAACTGATGGACCATCTTGGCCCCCTGCACCAGCGCCTCCTCGACGCAGTCGGCGCCCGTCAGCCCCCCGCCGATCACGGCCACCACCTTGCCCTTGGCCGAGATGGCGCCGGCCTCGGCGACGTACTGGCCAGCGGGTTGCTCGTTGGCCTGGCGGAGGAAGTCCATCGCGAAGTGCACACCGCGCTGTTGCCGGCCCGGCACGTCCAGGTCGCGGGCGCGGCTGGCACCGGTCGCCAGGCAGACGGCATCAAACTGCTCGCGCAGGCGCTTCGGGGCGATGTCGCGCCCCACCTGGACGCCCGTGCGGAACACCACGCCCTCTCCCCGAAGCTGCTCCAGGCGCCGGTCGATGAGGCCCTTGTCCAGCCGAGAGGCCGGGATGCCGTACCGCAGCAGCCCGCCGCCGGCGGCGTCCTTCTCAAAGACCGTCACCTCATGGCCGGCCCGCGCGAGTTGCTGCGCCGCGGCCAGGCCCGCCGGGCCGGAGCCCACCACCGCCACCTTGCGACCGGTCTTCCGGGGCGGCGGGGCCGGCGTCACCCAGCCGCTGGTAAAGGCCCGCTCGACGACCTGCCGCTCCAGGTCGGCCACTTGCACCGGGAAGCCCGCCAGACCCTGCTTGCAGGCGGCCTGGCAGGGCGCCTGGCAGATCCGCGAGGTGAACTCGGGGAAGTTATTGGTCGCGTGCAGCTCCTCGGCCGCCTGGGGCCACAGGCCCTGACAGGCCAGCTCCACCCACAGCGGGATGCGATTGCCCAGCGGGCAGCCCAGCTCCAGGTCCTGGCAGCGCGGGTCGATGCACTGCATGCACTGCGGGCTGGACAGGCCCGCCATCGCGCGGCGGTACTCGGCGTCGGTGACATAGGCGAACTCACTCACCAGGCGCTCGTAGCGCCCCAGGAACTCCTGCTCCCGCCGCCAGAAGGGGACCAGTTTCCGCAGGAACCGCAGGCTCCGCAGGCCCACCAGCACCCAGCTCGGCAGCGACAGGGCCAGCGGGATCGTCCTGCCGGCGAGGCGCACCTGGCCGTGGATGAGGTGGCGATAGACGATGCGGTCGCCGTTGGCGGGGTTGACGTTGTACTTCTCGCGGTCGCGGGCGCGCTTCTCGGGCCCGGTGGCCAGCTCGGCGATGAAGAAGGGGTCCTTGATGAGCATGGCCGAGGCGAGGTTGTGGATGACCGCGCGGGTGGCGGCGTAGCCCCCAGCGGCGGTGTCGGCCTTGCAGACGCGGGCAACCGCCTCGGCGTAGCGCCGGGCGTAGTCCAGCCCGCCCCACCGCACGCAGTCAGCCAGGCGGACGATGGCGGCGGACTTTTCGGACTCCTCCAGATCCGCGAGCGTGCCGATCAGCTCGGCGGCGATCTGGCGGAGGCCGTCGGCCATCGCGGTGCCGCGGCGGTAGCGGCGGATCGTCCAGCGGCACTTCTCCTCCAGGATGTCGCGCCAGTCGCCCCGGGCCGGCGGGCCGATAAACAGGTCCTCCTGCACCATCAGCTTGCGGCCCATGTTGAAGGCGTAGAGGTTCTTGCGAAAGTCGATGTGGATGGTGTCCTTGATCGCCCAGGCGATGGAGTGCATCGAGACGGGGATCAGGCCCTTCTGGAAGGCAAAGCCCAGCATCATCATGTTGGCGTAGAGCTTGCTGCCCAGGTACTTCTCGCAGATTCTGGAGATGTTGCGGGCCAGGTAATCCGCGCTGGCGGTATTGCGGCGGATGGTCTGCTCCAGGGCGGCGGGGTCGAAGTCGTCCAGGCCCAGCAGCCCGCGGATGGTGGCGATCTTGTCGGTGTTGATGACCGCGGCGGTGCGGTCCTTGCTGGCGATGCGCCGCCGCCCGCGGGGGTCCAGGGCCCTGGCGGCCTCCAGGATGTCGATGCCGATCAGCAGGTCGGCCTTGCCGTAGGGGATCAGGGCCGAGACAGGCTGGCGGGCGATGTTGT
>JALHTV010000020.1 GCA_022866005.1 Phycisphaerae bacterium | reverse complement strand
TCAACGGCCCCTGGTGATGATGAGCGTGTTGTTCTGCCCGCCGAAGCCGAAGCTGTTGGACATTGCGGTGTTGACCTTCGCCTTGCGCGGCAGGTTGGGCACGTAGTCCAGATCGCAGTCCGCATCCGGCACCTTCAGGTTGGCCGTGGGCGGCAGCACCTGGTCGCGGATGGCTAGCACGCAGGTGATCAGCTCGGTCGCCCCGGCGGCGGCGATGAGGTGGCCGATCATGCTCTTGACGCTGGAGACGGGGACCTCCCTCGCCCGCTTTCCGAACACCGTCTTGACGGCCCGCGTCTCGACCTGGTCGTTCTGCTTGGTGCCGGTGCCGTGGGCGGAGATGTAGTCGATCGCCTCGGGCCCGATGCCCGCATCGGCCAGCGCCGCGCGCATGGCCGCGGCCGCCCCGGCGCCGTCGGGGTCCTGGTCGGTGATGCGGAAGGCGTCGGCGCTGGCCCCGTAGCCGATGACCTCCGCCAGGACCGTCGCCCCGCGGCGGCGGGCCAGGTCGTAGTCCTCCAGGACCAGGATGCTGGCACCCTCGCCCAGGACGAAGCCGTCGCGCGTCATGTCGAACGGGCGGCTGGCGGTGGGGATCTGATCGTTCCGCACGGACAGCGCCGTCAGGCGGTTAAAGCCGGTCACGCCGTAGGGGTGGATCATGCTGTGGGCGCCGCCGGTGAGGATCACGTCCACGTCACCGCGGCGGACCTGCATAGCCGCCTCGCCGATGGCCTGGGTGCTGGCGGCGCAGGCCGTGAGCACGTTGAACGCCGGCCCCCGCACGCCGAACTCCGCCGCCAGGTGCGACACGACCCTGTTGGCCTCCTGCTCCACCTCGCGGTACAGGTCCATCCGCCCGAAGGCCAGCTCCGCCGAGATCGTCGTATCCATCCGGCCGTCGCGCCAACTGTCCACCAGCAGCGACGTAAAGCTGTCAAAGTCCAAACTGCCCTCCCCGCTCCCCATGTACACGCCCAATCGGGTGTGGTCCAGATTGGCCAGCGCCTCCAGGCCCGCCTGCCGCCAGGCCTGCATCGCCGCCGCCAGGGCAAAGCGGCACTGCCGGCCCGCGTGGCGATGGCGCTCGGCGTTGGGCAGCCACGTGGCCAGATCGAACCCCTTGACCTGGGCCGAGAAGGTGGTGGGGTAGGTGCTGGCGTCGAACAGCTCCGTGGCGCTGACGCCGTTGCGACAAGCCAATAGCGCCGCCCAGGTGCTCTCGACATCATGGCCGAGAGGATTCACCGTTCCCATGCCCGTGATGACCACGCGTCTGCGCGTCATGGTTCGTATCGTTTCAGCACGCAGGCCCCGCTCTGCCCGCCGCTCCCGAAGGCGGCGCTGACGACCACGCCCAGCTCACCGGACCGGGCCTGGTCGGACAGGTTCAGTCGGCTGCCGGCGGGGTGGGCCTCGAAGTTCACCGTGGGCGGGACCGTGCCGGTGTGCACCACCATGGCTGCGACAGCCAGCTCCACACCGCCCGCGCCAGCGAACAGCGATCCGATCGCGCCCGTCACGGCCGTGGCGGGGGCCTCCTCGGCCAGCTCCCCCAGGGCCCGCTGCCAGGCCTCGGCCTCGCAACGGTCTTCACTCGGCACGGCCGTGCCGTGGGCGACGATGGCGTCCACGTCCTTGGGCTTCAGCCCCGCGTCGGCCAGGGCCTTGGTCACGGCCACGTCCAGCCCGCCGTCGCTGGGCCGCAGCACGTCCAGGCCGGCACCGTCGCAGGCGGCGCCGAAGCCGGCGACCTCGGCATAGATCCTCGCCCCGCGGGCCTTGGCCCGTTCCACCTCTTCCAGGATCAGCAACCCGCCGCCCTCACCGACCACCGTACCGTCGGCGGTGGCGTC
>JALHTV010000019.1 GCA_022866005.1 Phycisphaerae bacterium | reverse complement strand
TGCTCGTAAGCTCTTCAACACGTTTCCCCATGTACCAACTGAAGGGGGGAACCCTGGTGGCCAATGCCTGCTTCGTTGGCAGCCAGTTCCAGGGAGGGGTGCTCGCACAGACCGGGGGCTTTGCAGCCATGGACTATCTATCGGTGTCCTGCGCCCCGAAGACGGACCCCAACACGGGCCTCATAATGCCCGGCGGGAGTTACGAACTATCTGGAGGCAGCCTAGCGAGCAGGTACACAGTGCTCGGGGGAGAGGGAATGATGGGGCTGTTCGCGCAGGAGGGTGGGGCACACACCGCCGGAACCCTTACTATATTGGGAGCCTCCACTACAGGTCCGGTAACCTACCTGCTCCACGAGGGGTCGGTGACCGTTACCGGGGCAGAGAGGATCCGGGACGGTGGGTCTTTCGTCCAGACCGGGGGACTCAATCGCTGCGAACGGCGGCTCGTAGTAGCGGACGACGGGTCCAGGTGTGACCTGGCCGGTGGATGCCTCTGGGCCGCCAACGGGACGGTGGGCCAAGGGGGGACAGCAGGGTTCACCCAATCCGGTGGCGCGGCGACGTTTCAAGACCAGCTCGTACTGGGCTACGAACCCGGCAGCACGGGGACCTATACGCTGTCGGGCGGGAGCCTCTCGGCCGCGAGCGGGACCATCGGCTATCGCGGGATTGGGGAGTTCAACCAGTCCGGCGGCACGGCGAACTTCACCGGCGAGTTGATCCTAGGCCATGAACCCGGCAGCACGGGGACCTATGCGCTGTCGGGCGGGAGCCTCGCGGCCACCAGCGCGACAATCGGCTACAACGGCGCGGGGGTCTTCTGCCAGACCGGGGGCACCGCGTCGGTCGGGGAGGAGCTCCGCGTGGGTTACAGCGCCGGCCCCGGGGGGACCTACGAACTGGCTGGAGGCAGCCTAGGTACACCGGCCTGCTGGGTGGCGAACGGCGGATTCTGCCAAGCGGGGGGTCTTGCGACGGTGGATTCGCTTCGCCTGGGCGGTGGGCCGCGCAGCCCGATCACAGGACTCCTGGAGATAACTCAAGCGCGCTACGAACTGGCCGCTGGCAGCCTGCGGACCCGAAGTACAGACCTAGCGCCCGGCGGTGTGTTGTGCCAAATGGGGGGCACGGCAAAGATGGACTACCTGTACGTGATGAGCGCCGCATTCCTCGCAGACCCCCCGGGTCAGTACGAACTGTGTGGGGGCAGCCTGTTGACCGGGTCTACTCGTGCCGGAGGGACCTTCTATCAGGCCGGAGGGACACACACCACCTCTGAGCTCACTGTCAGTCCGACCAGCCACGTGGCTAGGGGACCCGCCATCTACAAGCTGGAAGGAGGGTTGCTGCAGGCAACCGGGGGCATGACCATCAACCGCGGGGCTCTCCACCAGAGCGGCGGGATGAGTCTGGTGGGCTCACCAGGATTCGTTGTCGGAGGCCGGCCTGTCTGGATCGGCGGGAAGCTTGTCCTGGGTTCCTCCTGGCTCACCCAGGCCGGGACGTATGTCCTGGAAGACGGGCTGCTCGTGGCCGGCTCGGAGTACATCGGCGAAGGTCCGGGCGGGACGGGCCTGTTCGTGCAGAATGGAGGAATGCATCAAACCAAGGGCTCGCTTATGCTCGGCTTCGAGTCCCCCTACGCGGGCCATTGGGCCTATGGGCGGTATGACTTGTCCGGGGGAAGCTTCTCGGCCGGACGCGGGACGATCGGCTACCGCGGGATTGGGGAGTTCAACCAGTCCGGCGGCACGGCGAACTTCACCGACGTGTTGATCCTGGGGCGCGAGAGCAGTGGCACGGGCAGGTATGCGCTATCGGGCGGAAGTCTTAGGGCCGGGGCGGGGGTGGTCGGCAGTCAGGGATACGGGGCGTTCACCCAATCCGGCGGGACCGCGTCCTTTGACCGCTCACTGCTCGTGGCCTATTCGGGGAGCGGGACGGGCACCTACGAGTTGTCCGGTGGAGAGCTACACACCTGGAAGACCATGGTGGGTCCGCAGGGGCAGTTCATCCAGACCGGGGGGCTGCACACCGGCTGGGTCGGTGTGGACGGGCGGTACCTCCTTTCGGGCGGCAGCCTGCGAGCCCGTAGCCTGTATGTCGTGAACGAATTCGCTCTGGGTCGCTGGGCCGACCTCAGCATCGATCGAGACCTGAACTTCGGCCATTCGGGGGCGCACAGCCCGGTCTTCCACGCCGAGCCGTTCTCCAGCGTCCACATGACCGGCCCCGGCGCGCGCGTGGCAAACTACTCCACCGACCCCTCAGGGCTGGCGGACCTGGGGCAACTGTGGATGATCTTCGAGGCAAGCGGAGCCTACCTCGGCAGCTTCGAGGCCGCCGGCAAGGACCTGGGGCCTGTCGCAGACGGCTACCAGGAGAACTTCGCCCTGGGCGTGCTGGAGCTGGCCGGGGAGGGTCTGGGCCGACGGTTCACACTGACAGACACGTTCGACAACCAGCCGGATTGGTCCGGCTGCGAGGCCCTCTACCTCGACACGCTCATCCTCCATCAAGGAGTCATGCTCGACCCGGCCGGGTTGAGCCTGTACTACCGCAACCACCAGGCGAACGTGAAACGCTTCTTCGTGGCCGACGTCGACCTCGACGGGGCGGTCGATGGCGGCGACTTGGCCCTGATGAGCGGGAGCTGGGGCCGGGGCGACGGCCTGGCGGATCGGGTCCATGGCGACCTGAACGGGGATGGGATGGTCAACGGCAGCGATCTGGCCCTGCTGGGTGGTGAGTGGGGCCGGCGGACCGAGGACTGGTCTGGTCCGGCCGTCCCGCCGCCCGCGGGTGACCAGGCTCTGCCCGAGCCGGCGGCGCTGCTGCTCCTGGCCGCCGGTGGGGCCCTCCTGACCACCCGCCGCAGGTAAAGGCGGGGCGCGGCCACGACGGAGCGGCCATACGGCCCCGTATGGGTGGCCCTCCACCGGGGCATCGGGCGGGAAATGGGCCTCTGCCCGCACCCGCCACCCGGACCCAACCGCCCCCCAACGAGATACCCAAATGTTACCGGCCGGTCGAGAACCGGTAACAATCGTCGGTTACTCTGCAAGCGGCGCGAAACTTCTGCCCCCGGCCGGCGTCTTATAGGTGAGGCGCCGATCCAGGGGAACGGCCATCGGCGGATGCAAGAATGAGCTGCCGCAAGCGTTTAGCATGGTGAGGTTGTATCGGGATAGCCCCAGTGAACTCATCCGACACCCACGCAGAGCGAAAGACCCTGGGCCAAATCCTGCTGGAACAGGCTTCGGTGACCGGAGAGCAACTCGACGAGGCCCTGTCGCTCCAGCAGACCCGCCACCAGCGCCTGGGCGAGCTGCTGTGCCAACTGGGACACCTGGACGCAGCCGTGCTGCGCCTGGCCCTGGTCGCGCAGGCGGGCCTCCCTCGATACGATCCCGACAGCGCGCCCACCGACCCCCAGGCCGTGGCGACGGTCCCGGCGGAGGTCTCGTTCCGCTACAAGGTATTGCCCTTCGCGCTCCAAGACCGCTCGCTGCTGCTGGCGATGGCCGATCCGTTTGACCGCACGGCGACCGAGTCGGTCCGCGTGCTGACCGGCAGGCGCATCGAGCGGTACTACTGCCCCGAGGAGGAGCTGCTGGACGCGGCCAGGCGGGTGTACGGCTCGACCGTCGCGCGGATGATCGCCGACCTGAAGGTCGAGGTGGACGCCGCCGACGACGACGGGGCCGAGCTGACCGGCCACCTCCAGGAGATGGCCCGCGAGCCGTCCATCGTCAACCTGGTGAACCTCATCCTGCTGGAGGCGCTGGAGGCGCGGGCCAGCGACGTGCACGTCGAGCCGTTCGAGAAGGTGCTGAAGGTCAAGTACCGCATCGACGGCATCCTGCACGAGGTGTCCCCCCCGCCCAAGCATCTCCAGCCGGCCATCGTGTCGCGCGTGAAGATCATGGCCGGGATGAACATCGCCGAACGCTTCGTCCCCCAGGACGGCCACATCACCTTCGCCGGGCCGCACGGGCCCATCGACCTTCGCGTGGCCACCGTGCCCACGGTGTACGGCGAGTGCGTGGCCATGCGCATCCTGGACCGCACCGTCTCGCTGATCTCGCTGGAGAGGTTGGGGATGAACCCCCAGGGGCTGACTCTGTTTGCCCCGATGCTGGACCGCCCGCACGGGATCGTCCTGGTCACCGGGCCCACCGGCAGCGGCAAGACCACCACGCTGTACGCCGCGTTGAACAAGATCTACACCCCGGCCAAGAAGATCATCACCATCGAGGACCCCGTCGAGTATCAGCTCGAGGGCATCAATCAGATTCCCGTGAACCGCAAGCGCGGCATCGACTTCGCCAACGGGTTGCGCGCGATCCTCCGCCAGGACCCCGACGTGATCATGGTCGGTGAGATTCGCGACCGCGAGACGGCCGACATCGCCATCCGCAGCGCGCTGACGGGGCACTTGGTCTTCAGCACGCTGCACACCAACGACGCCCCCGGCGCCGTGGCGCGCCTGATCGACATGGGCGTGGAGCCTTACCTGCTGGCGAGCTCCCTGGACGGCGTGCTGGCCCAGCGCCTGGTGCGGACGATCTGCCCGCACTGTCGCACCGAGCATCACCCCGAGGTGGAGGTGTTGGAGCGCATGGGCCACCGCCCCGGCAATGACACCGGCGGGCGGTTCTTCCGCGGCCAGGGCTGCCGCCAGTGCCGCCAGACGGGCTACATCGGCCGCACGGGCATCTTCGAACTGTTGCGCATCACGGCCTCGGTCCGCACGGCCATCCTCCGCCGCAGCAGCACCACCGAGGTCGTCGCGGCCGCCCCGCCCGACCATCAGCCCATGCGAGAGGACGGCTTCTGCAAGGCCCGCGAGGGGATCACCTCACTGGAGGAAGTCCTCCGCGTGACGCAGGACACCCAGATCGACAACGGAACGTAACAGCCGCCAAGCCCCGGTAAGGAGCCATGCCGCACTATCGGTACAACGCGCTGGACGCCGTCGGCAGCGAGGTGAACGGCACCGTGGCCGCCGACACCCGCCAGGGCGCCATTGCCGCCCTGTCCGGCAGGGCCATCTACGTCGTCGACCTCCGCGAGGCCGCCGACAAGGAGGCCCCGTCCGGGCTGCGGCTGGCCTGGCCGAGGCGGCGGATCACGCTGCGGGCCAAGGCGGCGATGCTGCGGCAACTGGCCACGGCGCTGAAGGCCGGGCTGCCGCTGCTGTCGGCCCTGCGGGTGGTGGAGGCCCAGGCCGACACCCCCGCCATGCGGGACCTCGCGGCCGACCTGGCCGCGGACGTCCAAGGCGGCCAATCACTCTCGGGGTCCATGGAGGCCCACGCGCGGGACTTCTCGCACCTGGAGGGCAGCATGGTCCGCGTGGGGGAGACCGCCGGCATGCTGGACCAGGTCATGGGATACCTCTCGGAGTTCGCCGAGAAGGACCTGGACGTCCGCGAGCGCATCCGCTCGGCGGCGACCTATCCGCTGTTCGTGCTGTCGCTGGCGGCGGTGTCGGTGGTCCTGGTGATGACGGTGATCCTGCCGCGCATCTTGAGCACGGTCAGCGAGACCATCGGCACGTTGCCGGCCCCGACGCGGGTCGTGATGGCCTTGAGCCATTTCCTGGTGGGCTACTGGTGGGCGGTACTCCTGGCGATCGCGGGCGGCGGTGCGGCGTT
Source organism: Phycisphaerae bacterium (assembly GCA_022866005.1). Classification (GTDB taxonomy): domain Bacteria; phylum Planctomycetota; class Phycisphaerae; order SM23-33; family SM23-33; genus JALHTV01. The sequence goes on along the minus strand of JALHTV010000019.1, from coordinate 3,841 downwards.
TCGCTGGTGGGTGTCGCGCCCGTCGGGGCGGTTCGCGTTCGACCGCTTTCTGCTGCGAATCCCGGTGGTGGGCACGGCCCTGCGCCGCGTGGCGGTGGCGCGCTTCGCCCGCACGCTGGGCACGCTCAGCAAGAGCGGCATCGGCATCCTGGAGTCGCTGCGGGTCCTGCGCGACACCTTGGGCAACGAGGCCCTGGCCCGCCAGATCGACACGGTGGCGGCGGGCATCACCCAGGGCCGGTCCATCGCCGAGCCGCTGCGCCAGACCGGCCAGTTCCCCCCGCTGCTGATCCAGGTGATCGCCATGGGGGAGCGGACGGGCCGGCTGGACGAGATGCTGCTCCAGACCGCCGAGGCCTACGAGCGAGAAACCGCCGCCGCCATCCAGCGGGTGATGACCGTGGTGCCGGCGGTGTTCATCGTGCTGCTGGCGCTGGTGGTGGGATTCGTCCTGGTGGCCATCCTGCTGCCGATCGTCAACATGGAAACCGCCATTGGCGGGATGGGATGACGGGTGCACGACTAACGCCCAGTCCAACAAGGAGCCGCTCATGCGAAGTGGAAAGTCACGCCGGCGTCGAACGGCCTTCACGATGGTCGAGATCATCGTGGTGGTGATCATCATCTCGGTCCTGGCGGCCATGATCATCCCGAGGTTCATCGGCCGCGTGGGCGAGGCCAAGCAGTCCACCGCCAAGCAGCAGCTCGCCGAGATCGAAAAGGCCGTGGACATGTTCCACTACGACTACGGCCGATACCCCGTGACGCTGGAAGACCTGGTGACGCGCCCCAGTGACATCCCCGAGGAGAAGTGGAAGGTCCCGACGCTGAAGCCCAAGCACCTGGTCGACCCCTGGGACCGGCCGTATCAGTACCGCGTGCCCGGCGACCACGGGCCGGTGGACATCTTCAGCTTCGGCGCCGACGGGCAGGAAGGTGGCGACGGTGACAACGCCGACGTGGTCAACTGGTAACCCCGCGCCCCGCCGCCGGGGCGGTGCGGCCTTCACGCTGGTGGAGATGATGGTGGTCATCCTCCTGGTGGCGGTGCTGTCGGGGATGACCATTCCGATGCTGTCCGGGGCGACCGCCTCGACGCATCTGAAGGAGCAGGCCCAGGCCCTGCTGGCCGGGGCCCGCTACGGGCGGGAATACGCCCTGACGCATCGCGTGGACTGCCGCCTCGTAATCGACAGCACCACCGGCCAGTACGCCCTCCAGCGGGAGAACGAAGACGCCACGGGCGCCCAGACGTTCGTGTCCATCGGCCTGGGCTGGGGCAGGCCGGTCGTGCTCAGCGGCAACGTGCGGTTCGGCCGCGTGGACATCCAGCCGGCCGACGGACGCACGGAGAATTCGTGGATCACGTTCCGCCCGACCGGCCAGGCCGACGCCGCTCTGGTGGAGATCACCGACGGCCGGTGGACCTACACGCTGCTGGTCGTCCCCACCAGCGCCCGGGCGACACTGACCGAAGGAACCGTTCGCGCAATCCCCAACGACCGAGTGGACTTGGATGCCTAAACCGAATCGACATTCTCGGGCCTTCACGGTGATCGAGGCGCTGGCGGCCGGGACGATCCTGGCCATGGCGGCGCTGATCGTCGGTCCCAGCGTCTCCGGGGCGCTGGTGGGCCTGGAGGACGCGCGCGACCTTCAGCGGGCGGCGCAGCTCTTGGACGAGACGCTGACGCGGATCGACCTGATCGGCCCGGAGCGCGTGTCGCGCGAAGGCCCGCTGACCGGGCAGTTCGAGGCCCCCGACGACCGCTTCACCTGGCAGGCCCAGATCGAGCCGACCGTTCCAGGCGACCTGTACCAGGTCACCGTGCGGGTCAGTTGGACCGGCCCGCGCGGCCGGCACACGGCCGCGGCCCAAACGCTGTTGAACGACACGCCCGGATCGCACAACGAGACGCTGGAGTGGAGAAACCTCTGACCCCCTCGCGCAGACAACACGGGTTCACGCTGGTGGAGACGATCGTCGCCGCGGCGCTCACGGCACTGCTGGCCGGAGCAACTGTGACGATGCTCCGCACCATGACGGCCACGCGGACCCGCGTCGACCGCCAGGCGGCGCTCCAGCAGGAGGCCCGCTCGGCCTTGCGGGCAATCACCATCCCCCTGCGCAACGCCTACCGGACCTCGGGCGACGATTGGGAGATCGAAGGGATCCCCGGCAGCGCCGGCGGCCAGCACCACGCCGACCGCCTGCGCCTGTTTGCGGTCAGCCGCAGGATGCTGCGAACCGAGCAGGGTGAAAGCGACGTGCGCGAATGCGAGTTCTTCCTGGCCCGAACCTCCCAGGAGGCCCTGCCCGTGCTGGTGCGGCGGATGGACCCGACCCGCAACCCGCCGCCCGACGGTGGCGGCATCGCCGAGCGGATCGCCGGGAACGTCGTGGCCTTGGCCTTCACGTACCACGACGGGCAGACGTGGCGCGGATACTGGAAGTCCGCCGACCGTGCCTGGCCCAAGGCCATCAGCGTGCGCCTGGTCGTGGCGGACGAGACCGACCCCAACGCCATCGCCATCGCGAGTGCGATCGTATCCTTTACCTATCCACCGGTCCGCAGCCTGGGCGAACCCTCCCCGCTGGACCAGGGCGCCGAGGAAACCGACACCGGCGAGTCCGGCCTGGGCACCTTCGAGGGAGGCGAGTCATGATCGCCGCAGGGTCTCCCTCTCGACGGTCCCGCCGGGGCTTTGCCCTCCTGGCCGTGATGTGGGTGGTCATCGTCGCCGGCCTGATCCTGCTGGGCGTACGGCGCAACTCCTGGGCCAACTCCGCCTCGGCCTACAACGACCTGGGCGCGGTGCAGGCCCGGTGGCTCGCCCGGGCGGGCGCCGAGCAGGCGATGGCCGTGCTGAGCGAAGACCCCTCCGACGCCGACGGGGCCGACGAGCTGTGGTACGACAGTCTGGAGGACTTCCAGGACTTTGCGCTGGAAGGCGGGACCTTCACGGTCTGCGCCCCGTCCTACGGGGATGAGTTCCTGGCCGTGCGCTTCGGCCTGGTGGACCACGCGGGGCTGCTCAACATCGCCACCGCCGACGCCAACCAGCTCGCCGCGCTGGGCATCCTGGATGAGTCGCAGATCGATTCGATTTTGGACTGGGTCGACGGCGACGACGAGATCCGCACCGGCGGCGCCGAGGCCGGGTACTACAACCGCCTGACCTTCCCTTATGAGATCCGCAACGGTCGGCCGCGGACGGTGGAGGAGCTGCGGCTGATTAGGGGCATCGACGACGAGACCTTCTACGGTGAGGACGCCGACCTGGATGGCGTCCTGGACCGCAACGAGGACGACGGGGACGCCTCCCCGCCCCACGACGACGCCGACGGCGTGCTTCGTCCCGGCCTGGCCGGACTGTGCACGGTCTGGTCTTACGATCGCAACACCGACTCCCAAGGCCAGGCCCGTCTCAACATGAACCAGGTCGGCCGCAGCACGATGGTCCAGCAATTGAACTTCACCGACGCCCTGGCCGACGCGGTCGTCCAGCAGCGCCGCCCACGGTTCCGCAGCCTGATGGACCTGGTGGGCATTCAGGGGCAGGCCCAGACGTCGGAGCAACAGTCCCAGGGGACCCAGGGACAATCGCAGACGTCCGGCGGGCAATCTCAGACCTCTGGCGGGCAGTCGGGCGGATCCTCATCGGGATCGTCTGCCACCACCCAGGATACCTCCGGCCGGGTCAATGAGATCACGCTCCGCTGGATCGCCGACCACACGGACCAGATCACCGTCACGAACCGCAGGACCATCCGCGGCCTGATCAACGTGAACACCGCGAGCAAAGACGTGCTGCTGACGCTGCCGTCGCTCTCGGCCGA
>JALHTV010000217.1 GCA_022866005.1 Phycisphaerae bacterium | reverse complement strand
GCCGAGCCGGGCGCGGGCTACGACCGCATCACCAAGCGCCTGCACGTTCAGCGCGACGCGGCTGTCTTGGAGCGAATCCGCCAGTATTGCACCGACGTGGACGTCGGCAAGGCGGACGCATCCGGCATGGCCGCCGTGAGCTTCGGCCGCGTGGTCATCGACCTGTCGCAACTGGAGCCCCTGGCCGCCGCCCCCTCCACCCCGGACAACGTGGTCCCCGTCGCCCAGATCGCCGGCAAGCCCGTCTCCCAGGTGGCCATTGGCTCGTGCACCAACTCCAGCTACCAGGACCTGATGCTCGTGGCGGGCGCGCTGGCGGGGCGGACGGTGCATCCCGAGGTGGAACTGGCCATCGCCCCCGGCAGCCGACAAGTGCTGACGATGCTGGCCGCCAACGGCGCGCTGGCCGACCTGGTGCGGGCCGGGGTGCGAATCCTGGAAGCAGCCTGCGGCCCGTGCATCGGGTTGGGATTCGCCCCGGGGGAGGGCACGGTGAGCCTGCGATCGTTCAACCGCAACTTCCCCGGCCGATCGGGCACGGTGGGCGACCAGGTGTACCTCGTCTCGCCCGAATCGGCCGTCGCGGCGGCGATCACCGGCAAGATCACCGATCCGCGCACGCTGACGGAGGGCTTCGGGGTCGCCTACAAGGCCGTCGATCCGCCGCGGGCGTTCGTGATCGACGACGGCATGATCTCCCCGCCCCTGCCGGCCGACCAGGCCGACGCGGTCGAGGTCGTCCGCGGCTCGACCCTCGTCAAGCCCCCTGCCGGCCAGGCGCTGGGCGACACGCTCACCGCCTTGGTGCTCATCAAGGTCGGTGACCAGGTCTCCACCGACCAGATCACCCCGGCCGGGGAGCTGCTGAAATACCGCTCCAACGTGCCCGAGTACGCCAAGAGCGTCTTCCGCGGCCTCACACGGCCCGGTGAGCCCACCTTTGCCGAGCGCGCCCTGGCCGCCAGGGGAGCCGGCAAGGTCGGCGTCATCGTGGCCGGCGACAGCTACGGGCAAGGCTCCAGCCGCGAACACGCGGCGCTGTGCCCGATGGTCCTGGGCGTGGGGGTGGTCATCGCCAAGGCCGTCGAGCGGATTCACCAGGCCAACCTGGTGAACTTCGGCATCCTGCCGCTGGTGTTCGCCGACCCGGCCGACTACGACCGGGTCGATCAGGGCGACGAGCTCCGCATCGACGGCCTGAGCAGGACCATCGCCTCGCAGCCAGCCGTCACAGTCCGCAACGCGACCAAGAAGCGCGAGTTCACCTGCCAGGTCCCCCTGGCCCCGCGCCAGCGGAAGGTCCTCGCCGCCGGCGGCCTGCTCCCCTACACCCGCCAGGGCGGACGGTGACCCAGCCACCCATGGACAGCCAACCCGCCCCAAGCCCCAAGGGCCCGATCGTGTGCGTCTTTGGCGGCAGCGGTGACATCTGCCGCAGCCTGGCGGTCCTTCGGTTGGCCGAGGACACCGGGCGCGTTCTGGCTGAGCTGGGCTACGTCGTAGCCAACGGGGGGTACGGCGGCACGATGGAGGCCTCTGCCCGCGGTGCCAAGCAAGCGGGCGGGCGAACGATCGGGGTGACCTGCTCCATCTGGAAGTCCCGGCCCAACGCGCATCTCGACGAGATCATCGCCACCGGATCGCTCACCGAACGTATAGAAACATTGCTGACGATCGGCCAGGCCGGGTACGTCGTGCTGCCCGGGGCCAACGGCACGCTGACCGATTTGGCCTCGGCGTGGGAGCGGAAGTCGGTGCGCCACATGCACGAGCGGCCGGTGGTGTGCGTGGGGCGGTTCTGGCAGCCGCTGATCACGCTGATTACCTCCGCCCGACCAGCGAGTGCCGGCAGCATCGCGGTGGTGGATGCCCCCGCGGAACTGAAGCGATACTTCCCCGCGGTCAGGCCGCAGACTTGATGGGTAAGGACGGCGAGGTAGAATCGCGCAGGGGGGCCAAGGAACGGTGCATGGCGGAAGAGCGGTTGATCGTGAGCGTCTCGGGCGTGCGCGGGACGGTCGGCGGGACGCTGAGCCCGGCCATCGCCTGCGAGTTCGGCTGCGCGTTCGGTACCATGCTGGGAGCCGGCGCGACCGTCGCCGTCGGACGCGACACGCGCCCCTCCGGGTCGATGCTCATCTCGGCCCTGGAGGCGGGGTTGCTGGGCTGCGGGGTGGACGTGGTGGACCTGGGCGTCGCGACCACGCCGGGGGTCGCACTGATGACCAAGCTGATGGAGGCCTCCGGCGGCGTGGTGGTCACGGCCTCGCACAATCCGGCGGAGTACAATGGCCTCAAGTTCCTTCAGCCCACCGGCACCGGCCTGACCGCCGCGATGGCCGAGAAGCTCAAGGGCATTTGGCAATCCCGCCGGTTCGCGCTCGCGGGCAGCGACCACCAAGGCCAGGAGCGCCGCCAGACCAACACCCACGGGCTGCACATCGACACCGTCTGCGCGCTGATCGACGAGAAGAAGATCGCCTCCCGGCGCTTCAAGGTGGTCTTGGACAGCGTCAACGGCGCCGGGTGCGTGGTCAGCCCCATGCTGCTGGGCAGACTCGGCTGCGAGGTCTGCCACCTCAACGCCGAGGCCTCCGGCCAATTCGCCCACCCGCCCGAACCCAGTGAGGAGAATCTCACCCAGCTCTGCCAGGCCGTGCGGCGCCACAAGGCCGCGGTGGGCTTCGCGCAGGACGCCGACGGCGACCGCCTGGCCATCGTGGACGAGAACGGCACCTTCATCGGCGAGGAGTACACCCTGGCGCTGGCGGCGGCGTACGTGCTGCGGCATCGGAAAGGGAAGCTGGCGGCGAACCTGGTGACCTCGCGGATGATCGACGACATCGCGGCCGCCGCCGGCTGCCAGGTCGTCCGCGCCCCCACCGGTGAGGCCAACGTGGTCGAGGCGATGGAGCGCGAGGGCTGCATCTTCGGCGGCGAGGGCGGCGGCGGGGTCATCGAACCGCGGGTGGTGCCCGTCCGCGACAGCCTGGTGGGCATGGCGTATGTGCTTCAGTACCTCGCCGAGACGGGTCAAACCGTCAGCCAGCTGGTCGCAGAGATCCCCCGCTACGTGATGGTCAAGACCAAGCTGCCCTGTCCGCCGGACGCGATGGAGCTCCTCACCAAAGCCGTGCGCAAGGCCTTCGCTGACCGCGAAGGCGTCCGCTTCAACCCGGCCGACGGGCTGCGGGTAGACCTGCCGGATGGCTGGGTGTGCCTGCGGGCCTCCAACACCGAGCCGATCCTGCGAATTCTGGCTGAGGCCGCCGACCCCCGCAGGGCCCAGGGCCTGGCGGATGAGGTCGGGCGGATCGTGCAAGCCACTACAGGGTAACGGCGGCATTGCCGCCGCGAGCAGCCTATAATGCCTTGCGGCGAAACGTGTTACAGTGCTCCGCGCGTGACAGGGCCGGGTGGTTTTCACCTGCTCGCCGGCCAGGTGAATGTATCGTATCCTGCCAACGATCCAGACCCCGCCGCGGAGTGACAACTTGGCTTGACATTTTGCGCGGTGGCCGCCTATACTTCGCCGCTTCAACGGTGCCGTCGCCCACTGCCCAGAGGGCAAAGGGCGGCGCGAGGGTGAGTGAAGTCGACGTGTAAGGACTTAAGCATTGGCCAAGAAGACCCGCCTCAAAGCCAGCCGAATCAGGGGAGCCAAGCGTTCTAAGGCGTCTGTAACGAAGACCTTAAAGAAGAAGCGCCCTGCCTTTCTGATCCCCAAGGCCATTCCGGAGATCCACCTGCCCGCCGGCCGGCGCCTGAAGAAAACCCCGCTGAGCAAGGCGGAGCTGAAGGAGTTCCGCCAGATGCTGCTGGCCAAGCGTCAGGCGCTGCTGGGCGACATGACGCACATGGAGGCCGAGGCCCTGCGGACCAACCGTCAGGAAGGCACCGGCGACCTGTCGAAGATCCCCACCCACGACGCCGACGTGGGCACCGACAACTTCGAGCAAGAGTTCACCTTGGGGTTGCTGGAGAGCGAGCGGGTGCTGCTGGGGGAGATCAACGAGGCCCTGGAGCGGATCGACAAGGGCACCTACGGCATCTGCGTGGGCACGGGCCTAGGCATCGGCACGGCGCGCCTGAAGGCCAGACCCTGGGCCAAGTACTGCATCGAGTATGCTCGGATGATCGAGAAGGGTCTGGTCCGCCGCGGCCAGGAGCAGGAAACGTCCGAGGAGGAGCTCACCGAGGACGCCGAGCCCGGCGAAGAGGACGAAGCCGAGGAGGAGGCCGAGGCGCCGGACGACGCCGACAAGGCCTCTGAGGAATAGCCCCACGGTGCCCCCGCGCGACCCAGAGCAGTCCGCCTCGGCATACTCCTCCGCGTCGCGTACTGGTCTTCACGCGTTCCAATCCCCGCCGACGATCGCCCTGTTCGTGGTCATCGCGCTTGCGGGGCTGGCGGGCGATCTGCTGAGCAAGCACTATGTGATTGGCGCCCTGCTGAGCGATCCGTCGCTCCCCGAGCGCATCGACGGGGTGCGAATGCACCACGACCAGGCGACCGTGCCGCCCCAGCAGATTCTCGGAGAGCTGCACCTGTATCGCCAGATCGCCCCGGGGGTGCGCTTCACGCTGTCCACGAATCCCGGCGTGGTCTTCGGCACCCCGATGTCCTGGCCGCTGGTGTTGGTCGCCACGATCTTGACGGTCGTGGTGGTGAGCCTCTTCTTTGGAGTGGCACCCGCCCGTGCCTACTGGACGCACACGGCCTTGGCCCTGATCGCCGCCGGGGCACTGGGCAATCTCTACGACCGGCTCCTTGCCCAGGTGGCCTTGCCCGGCCTGGAGCCCATCCGCCACCAGGTCCGCGACTTCATCGACTGCTCCCAGATCGGCTACAAGTGGATCTTCAACGTGGCCGACGTGTACTTGGTGGTCGGCGTGGCCATGTTGGTGCTCCACTGGCTGACCGACCGGCGCACGTCCGCCCGGGCCCACCCCGTCCGTTGAAGGCCGTCTGGTCCTATCGTGGGCGGACGGTAGAATGCCCTCATGCCACCGCAGGTACAGCCTCCCGTTGACCCATGCGCCGCGCCCCAGGCGCTTCGCCGACTGCGGATCGCCAGTCCCCTGGCAGAACTCCTGCTCCTGATGGCCTGGGTCATGCTTGCCGAGGCGCTGTGGTCCCGGCACATCAGGTACCTATCCGGAGCGGAGCGGACGCTGGCGTATCTGGTCTCCCTGGCGGCCGGGGGTGTTGCCCTTCCTGCGTTGCTGGGGCTGTTGGCCATTCGCCGGGGGATTCTGATCGCGCGCCTCACAGGCCGCGCCCCGAAAGACGAGATCGGCCACGCGCTGAAGATCGCATCACTTCGCGCGCTGCTGGCCGCAGGTGGGATCGCGTTCACGGCCCTGTCGTGCCATTGGCTAGGCCTCTGGACGATTCCCTTGGTTCTGGGTGCGGCCTGGTTTTGGGCCAGGCCTGACATTCGCAGGCCCCCGCGCAAGTCGGCCTCGGCGCCCCCGCCGAATGAGGGCGACGAAGACAGAGTCCTGCACCTGAAACAGTTGGCCGGGCGAATGGGCATGGAGAACGTCTCCGTCAGGATCACCGACTCCCTTCCCTTCCCCACGCTGGCGGCGTGCGAGTTCGTCAATGGACGGGCGGATTGGGTGTACCTCAGCAAAACGTCCCTGGCTCTGCTGGACGATCGGGAGATGATGGCGATCCTCGCTCACGAAGTGGCACACTGCCGTCTAGGGCATGCCCGATCGCGGCCAATCGTGATCGCAGCGACGTTTTCCGTTTGGCTCGCCGCATTGACCGGACTCATTCTGGGGTCTCCGGGCGTCAGTCCTGCGGAGTGGGGCTTCCTGCCCGGACCTCCTCGGCTGTTTCTGGCGATGAGCATTCTCAGCCTGCTGACATGTCCCATCACGGCGGCAATCAGCCGAAGGTCCGAGCGTGCAGCCAACCGGCTGGCACTGAAATTGTCGGGCGATCCGGCGGCCTTCCTGTCCGCCGCCAGAAAGCTGGCCGAGTCCGTGGGGGCCACGGGCCGGGTGAGTGGGTGGGAGCGTTGGCTGGTGGCAACCCATCCATCCCTTCAGGAGCTTACCGAGCAGGCAAGGCAGTTCGCGCAGGATAAAGGCATCCCTTTGGAGGGCTCCGCAGGCCAATGAGACTGAACTTCCTGGACATGACGATCCAGCAGGCCCGCGATACCTTGGCTGCCCAGAACATCGAACCCTACCGCGCCGAGCAACTGGCCGACTGGGTCTATCGCAAGGCCGTCACCGACCCCGCCGCGATGACCAGCCTGCCCAGCACCGTCGTGGGGCTGTTCGACATCCTCACCAGCCGCGTGGTCGCCCGCGCCGAGAGCGCCGACGGCACGACCAAGCTCCTGCTGGAGTACCCCGACGGCCAGCGCGTCGAGACGGTCCTGATCCCGGCCGGTAAGCGGGCGACCGTGTGCCTGTCCACCCAGGTGGGCTGCGCGATGGGATGCGGGTTCTGCGCCTCGGGGCTGGGCGGACTGAAACGGAACCTGACGTGCGGCGAGATCCTCCAGCAGGTCATCCACCTCCGCCAGGCCACCGGCCGCCGAATCACCGGCGCCGTGTTCATGGGCATGGGCGAGCCGCTGGCGAACTACGACGCGACCGTCGCCGCCACCCGGGCGCTGATCGATCCGCAGCGCTTCGGCCTGTCGGCCAGGGCGGTCACCCTCTCCACCGTGGGCCTGCCCGGGCGGATCCGGCGCCTGGCGCGAGAGAACCTGCCCATCACGCTGGCGATCTCCCTGCACGCGCCCAACGACGCGCTGCGGCGAAAGCTCACGCCCGCCGCCTCGGTGGCGAGCATCGAGCAGATCCTCGCGGCCGCGGCGGTGTTCTTCGCCTCGCGCAAGAGAGAGGTGACGCTGGAGTACGTGCTGCTGGCGGGCCTGAACGACACCAATGTCTGCGCCGAGGCCCTGGCTCGCCTGGCCAAGCGCTTGCGCTGCAACGTGAACCTGATCCGGTACAATCCGGTGCCGTCGATGCCGTATGCCGCCCCCACCGCCGCGGCCGCCAAGGCCTTCCTCGCCCGCCTCCGCCGCCGCGGCGTCAACGCCCACCTGCGTCGCTCGCGCGGCGCCGACATCGCCGCGGCCTGCGGCCAACTGCGGCAGACCGCCGGCACCGGGCAGTAGGCATTACCCCAGACGCCCACAGGTCTTGCGCCGCCAGAAATCCCCCAGGCCGATTTGCATCGCCTCCAGATGCATCCTAGGCTGTGAATAGAGAGACATTCAGCGGTCTGAAGAGACCGCGCCGCACCGGACACCGGCTGACCAGACGCAAGAACGATACGACTTTCCCGCGGACCCCGGTGGGTCCCGCCCGGCCGCCTCCTAAGAGCTGGCGGTGCAGGAGCGGGGCCAGTCTAGACGCCCGGGTGCTCCGCCGATAAGGGAACACGGGCGGACCTTCATTGGTCCGCCCACTTGTTTTTCTCTCCCGCGCCCCGGCCCCGTAGACACCACGCCCGCGCCATGCATATCATGGCCGGCCGAGGATTCCCATGGGCAAGCCCAGACGTCGCAGAAAGATCGGCTCCAAGAAGCGCCGCGAGCGCCGGAACCGCCGCAAGCGGAAGTAAGCAGGTCCGGCCAGCACGCAGGTGGAGTCTCACCCGCAGCCTAGAGGCACCGGCGCGCCCCACGCCGCCGGCGCCCGCGGGGGTACATGGTCACTGCGCCGACCAGACGCCCGCGATCGGCGTCTTGCAGCCCGGGCAGCATCCCCCCGCCAAGCGGTTCTTGCGAACGGTGAACCCCGCGCGCTCGATCAGCAACTCACGGCAGGCG
>JALHTV010000216.1 GCA_022866005.1 Phycisphaerae bacterium | reverse complement strand
TGTGGCTGTCGCGACGCCGCGGGGCGAGCCGCGCGACCGTCCTCACGCGTTCGATCTTCCGCGCCATTTAATCTCCACCTTCGCTTCGCGCCGTCCGGCGGTTGATCATCGCGGCGATGTAGCCGGCGGAGAAGCCGTTGTCGATGTTCACCACGCTCACCGAGGAGGCGCAACTGTTCAGCATCGTCAGCAAGGCCGCCAGCCCGCCGAAGCTGGCGCCATAGCCCACCGAGGTCGGCACCGCGATCACCGGCACGGCGACCAGTCCGCCCACCACGCTCGCCAAGGCCCCTTCCATGCCCGCAGCCACCACGACCACGTTGGCCTGCTGGAGCGTGGGGCTTTCCGCCAGCAGCCGGTGCAGCCCCGCCACGCCCACGTCGTAATGCGTGGTGACCTTCTGGTCCATGATCTCGGCGGTGACGCGGGCCTCCTCGGCCACCGGCAGGTCGCTGGTGCCGGCTGCGACCACGGCGATGTGCCCCGCGGGCTGAGGCGCCGCGCCCTGGCGGAGCGTGATGGCCCGAGCGGTTTCATGGTACTGGGCCGCGGGGAAGGAAGCCTGGACGGCCTTATAGACCTCGCGATCGGCGCGGGTAGCCAGCACGTTGCCGCCGCGCTCGGCGAGGCACTGGAAGATCGAGCACACCTGCTGGGGCGTCTTGCCGGGGCAGAAGATCACCTCCGGGAAGCCGCAGCGGATGGCCCGATGGTGGTCCACGCGCGCGAAGCCCACGTCCTCGAACGGCATGTGCCGCAGCCGGTCGATCGCGTGCTCGACCGTGAGCTTGCCGGATCGCACGGCTTCCAGGAGCTGGGTGAGGGCCTGTTCGTTCATAGGCGCATTATACTCACCGCCGGCGTCTATCGCCGCACGGTGGCTTGGGCCTCAAGGTCCAGGTCGGCGACCTGACCGGCCCGGAGGTAGTGCCAGGCCAGCCCGGCGGTCTGGGCGGCGTTGTCCACGCAGTAGCGCAGCGCCGGCAGGCGGAGCGTGCAGCGGAGCCTCTCGGCCTGGTCGCTCGCGGCCCGGCGGAGGGCGGAGTTGGCGGAGACGCCCCCGCCCAGGATCATCGTCCTGGCGCCGGTGACCTTGACCGCTCGGCGGAGCTTGGTGACCAGCACGTCGACCACCGCGGCCTGGAAGCTGGCGGCGATGTCGGCGATCTCCTGGCGGCTCAGATGCGAGGCGCCCCTGCCCGCGCCGCTGGCCTGGGCAGGGCGGCCTCGGCGGCGCTGGCCCGGGGTGCCGTTGACGTGGTACAGCACGGCGGTCTTGAGCCCGCTGAAGGAGAAGTCCAGCGATTGCCCGCGCAGCAGAGATCGCGGGAAGCGGACGGCCGCCGGGTCCCCGTCGTGGGCCAGGCGGTCGATAAGCGGCCCGCCGGGAAAGCCCAGGTTCAGGATGTGGGCGACCTTGTCGAAGGCCTCTCCCGCGGCGTCGTCGGTGGTCGAGCCGATCAGCTCCAGTTCCGTCGGGCCGGTGCAGCGGTACAAGGCCGTGTGTCCGCCCGAGCAGACCAGCGCCACGGCGGGATACTCGATGGGCTCCTCGTCCAGGGCTGGGGAGTACGCGTGCGCGTAGACGTGGTTCACGGCCACCAGCGGGACGTCCCACACCCACGCGAGCGTCTTGGCGGCCATCAAACCCACCAGCAGCGAGCCGATCAGTCCCGGCTCGTGCGTGACGGCCACGGCGGCGATGTCGGCGGGTTTCAGACCCGATTGCACAAGGGCCGACTCGATAACGGTGTTGATGGCCTCGATGTGCGCGCGGCTGGCGACCTCGGGCACCACGCCGCCGTAGCGGGCGTGCAGGTCGATCTGGCTGGCGACGACGTTGCCCAGCACGCGCCGCCCGTCGGCGACGACGGCCGCGCAGGTCTCATCGCAGCTGGACTCGATGCCGAAGATGGTCGCTGCGTCAGTCATACGCGGCGCGGGGTGGTGACCTAGGGAGCGGCGGACGATTCGGGGGCCGTGGCTGCGGCCTGGTGCAAGATCCCATCAAAGGCCTCCGGATCAGCCAGGAGATCCACGGCCTTGCGGAGCTGGGCGTCCAGGGCGAGCAGGGCGCGGGTGGCCGCTCCCGTCGCCGGAGCAGTCGAGGCCCCGGCCTGCGTGGCGGACCGGCCCCGGGCGCGGCGGGTCGTCGGTGCCAGTTGCGTCGAGACGCCCGCCTCCAGGTCCAACCGCAGGCGCGATAGTCGGCGCCCATCCACCGCCGGGATGACCACCTCCACCTGCGGATCAATGCCCCAGGTGCTGCTGCCTTCGCGGCGGCCGATCGAGCGGCCCTCGCCCAGCAGGAATTCTGCGGTGGTCAGGTTCATCTCGCCCATGCCGTCGGGCAGGCGGAACATGCCCTGGATGGCGCCCTTGCCGCGCGTCCGGGTGCCGACCAGCACCGCCCGGCGGTTGAGGGCCAGTGCCCCGGCGACGATCTCCGCCGCCGAGGCCGTCTTGCCGTTGACCAGCACGACCAGGCGCAGGTCCTCGGGGTAAGAGCCCTCCGGCCGGGCCGTGTAGGGAGGCTGCGGGCCCGACTTGTCGACCAGCGTCACGATGGTGCCCTCTCGCAGGAACAGGTCTGCCACCTCCACGGCGACGGGGAACTGCCCGCCGGGGTTGTCGCGGAGGTCGAGCACCAGCCCCTGCGGGGCGTCCACCTGGCGGAGGGCGATCCGGATCTCCTCCGCCGTGCTGCGCACGAATTCCCTGATTCGCACATAGGCAACGGCCGGCTCGGCCCGGACCAGGTAGACCCACTGACCGTCCTGGCGGCGCAGCACGCCCGCGACGGACTCCACCGGGAATTCCCGCCGCTCAAGCGTCACCGCGTGGACCTCGTCGTTGGGCCCGGCGACCTGCAAGCGCACCGCCGTCCCCAGGGGTCCCTCGTTGACCAGCCGCTCGGCCTCGGCGGCGGTCAGGCCTTCGGCGGCACGGTCGTCAATCGTCAGGATGACGTCCCCAGTCGCCAAGGCCGCCCGGGCCGCGGGCGAGCCGAACAGGGCCTGATGCACGCGGAGCTGCCCGCCGACCTGCTCCAGCTTCAGCCCCACGCCGCGGTCCTTGCCCTCCATGCGACGCTGGAAGGACTCGGCCTTGTCCGGCGGAATGTAGCTGGAGTACTCGTCAGCCGCCCCCGCCATCCCGCCGACCGCCCCGCGGACCAGGTCGCGGTCTGCGCTGGGGCTGTAGCCCTTGTCCTGAATGAGGCGGTAGGTCTCGTCCAGGGCACGGAACTGCGGGGCAAGCCCCTCCTGGCGCGAGGGGGAGTAGGTGGGCCTCTTCGCCAGGACCAGGATCACCGCGATGGCCAGCAGAGTGACTGCCCAGATGAGATTGCGCTTTGTCATGCTCATCACCCTGCCCGGACCGATGGCGGCGAGCGACCCCTGGCGACGCCGATCGGCAAGAGAAACGCGCATCGGCAGCGATTGCTGCCGAGAATGGGCAGGGGCGGAGTTGAACCGCCGACACCGTGATTTTCAGTCACGTGCTCTACCGGCTGAGCTACCTGCCCGCAGGCCGCGGCACCGCGGAGAAGCCCGCGCGGGCGCCGAGCGGTGTCAACCGATCCGCAACAGCCACTCTAGCCGCCTCGGTGCGGCTGTCAAGCCTTTCGCCCCGCGCTAGGGCGTCGCCGCCGCCTGGGGCGCCTGCTGCGGTGCAAACTGCACCCGCTGGGCGATGTTGGGAATCGCAAACCAGACCATCCGGCTGCGCCACAGGCTGGTCGTCTCCAGTTGGGCCGCCAGGATGCGCTTGGTCCGCTCGTATTCACTCGCCACCGGCGGCTCGTAGCCGATGCGCTCCATCACCAGAACCTCGCGCAGGAATGGCAGCGGCACCAGGCCCGTCGCGGGGGGCGAGGTGGGAAACGGCGGCTCGATGTTCTGGGGAACCAGGGCGAACGCAGCATCCACGAAGAGCTGCCTCTGCTCCTCTGTGCCCAGTTCCAGGCCCTCGACACGCGCCAGCGGATAGATGACGGGCGCTTGGAGGGCCAGCTCCGCGAGGCTCACGCCTCGCCCGGTCATCCTGGCCATGGCCTCATACTCTCGCAGAAGATGGACTTCCATCTTGCGGGCGAATAGGCCGGTTTCGAGCGCCTTCAGGCCCGCCCTCTTTGCAGCCGCAGCCAAGCCGACCTTCGAAGCCCGTTCCTGAAGGCGCCGGGCCTCCTCCAGCGCCCGCTCATAGGCCGCGCGGGTCCGGAGGTCCTGGGCGACCTGCTTGGCCAGGCCGGGCACGTCATCGAGGCGCTGCGGCGCGTGGGCCGGTTCGGCGCCGACCAGCCGCCACAGCAGCCTCCCCGGGCGCGGGCCGGTGACCACCATGCGCGGCCCGTCGTCTCCCAGTTTCATCGTGCTGCCCCGGGCACCCGGCCGGAAGGCCTGGGAGGTAAACACGATCTGGATCAGCGGCTCGTCAGCAGAGGTTCGGCTGTAGCCCAGGACTTCGTCCGCGCTCATCTGTTCCAGGTCCATCGGCTCTGTGTCGCGGACCAGGACCGGGAAGAAGTCCACACCCTCGCCGTCACCCACCGAGAACAGCACCCCCGGAATCGGCCGAAGCATCGCCCAGGAGAGCTTGGGCCACTTCACCTGGGCGCAGATCGACTCCAGGGCCTCGCCAAGGCTCATGCGTGCGGCCTTGAGGGTCACTTTGACGTTCGGCTCCAGAACCCGCTGCCCCAGGCGCCCCCAGGGGAAGGCGATGGCCGCCAGGCCCGCCTTCTCGGCCAGGGCGGCGACGGCGCTTTCCAGCGGCACCGCGCGAAGATTCAGGTCGCTCAGCTCCCTGGCCAAAACCGGCTCGGCCGGGGCGGTTATCCGCCACAGGGCATACGCGTACGCGTCCCCGATGGTGCCGCGGTCCGCGGTGGCGTATTGGTCCATCAGGGCCGTCACCTGGGCCACCAGTTCGTCCATCACGGTGCGAACGGCCGCGCCGGACAGCTCCTCGACGATGAGCGCCTTGGCCTCGGAGAAGGTCATCGGCTCGCCCGCCGGTGCGGAACTCCTCGCAGCCGACGGGTCGCTCGCGGGGACGGCTTTGACGTACCTGTCTCGGTGGCGGATGTAGTGGGCACGCACCTCCTCTTCGCTGGGTCGGGCCACCCGCTGGACCACATCCTGGCGGATGAGCAAGTAGCGGACCCTCGCCTGATCGGGCTGGACATAGCCGAAGCCAAAGGGGTTCTGCTCGCCGGTGCGGCCTGGAGGCTCGGTGCGATAGGTCTCGAAGTGTGCTTGGATCTCCTGCGCGTTGGGCTCAGGGGCGTCACGGAGGTAGTCAGCGGCTTTGACCACGGCGACGCGAAGGTCGATCCTCTCCATCAGGTCGCGGTAGAGATGCCGCATCTGCTGTTCCGAGCCGGCGGCTCCATAGCGCGCGGGACACCCCACGGCAAACGACGAGCGGTAGAACAACGTGGCGACCCGAATCCACCTTCCCTCGGTTTCTCGAAGGCGCCTCTGGTTCAGGCCCGGCATCCTCGTGCGCAACTCGTCCAGCAGGCTGTCCAGTCGTGCTCCGTCCAGGCCCCGCAACTGAAGGTACATATCGACGGACTCCTCGGTCACCACGACGGGGGACCTCTTGGCCTCCTTCTGGAGCAGCGCGTAGGCCAGGGCGGCGTTCTCTCTGTTGGCGATCACGGCGCCATAGTCCAAGTCGCGGACGGCCTGGTTCAGCACACCCAGGAGGTTCAGGTCGTTGCTGGCGGCGACCAGGTCCGCCAGCGTGACCTTTCCGAACTTCGAGACACCCAGGGTCTGCCCTCCCTGGTCCTTGCGGAAGCTGCCCGACAGACCGTACCCGCCGATCAGGAAGCTCACCATCAAGATCACCATGATGAAGATGACCATCTTCTGTCGGCGGCGGAAGAATTGCAGTGCCATGGGGTTCCTCGACGCTACGGATGTCTACTGACAGGTCGCATCGGCCGGTGGAAACGAGATGGATTAGTATAAACCGACGCCCCCCTTTTGCAAGCGTCAGGGACTGCCGCGCCCCGCGGCGGCCGGAGCCGCTTACCCCTTGATGACCCCCATCGGCCGCAGGCGCGCGACCTTGCGCGACAGCCCAGCCTGGTGGACGCACTCGACGACGGCCTCGACGTCCTTGTAGGCCTCGGGCTGCTCCTCGGCCAGACCCTCGCGGCTGCGGGCGCGGGCGATCACGCCGACCGAGGCTAGTTCCTGATCGATCCGCCGCCCGCGGGCACGGGCGATGGCCGCATGGCGGCTGAGGACTCTCCCGGCCCCGTGGCAGGTGCTGCCGAAGGTCTGCTCCATCGCCGTCGTCGCCCCGGCCAGAACGTAGCTGGCCCGGCCCATGTCCCCGGGGATCAGCACCGGCTGACCGATGTCGCGGTACGCGGCGGCCAGCTCGCCGTGCCCCGGGGGAAACGCCCGCGTGGCGCCTTTGCGATGCACGCAGAGCGTGCGGGGCTTGCCGTCCACCACGTGGGTCTCGATCTTGGCCACGTTGTGCGCCACATCGTAGACCTGCCGCAGCCCCAGAGACTGCTCCGACTGCCCGAAGAAGCGCGCCAGGGTCGCGCGGATCAGGTTCGCCAGGAGCTGACGGTTGGCCCAGGCGAAGTTCGCCGCGGCCCGCATGGCGCCCAGGTATCGCCAGCCTTCGGGGCTGTTCACCGGGGCGCAGACTAACTGGCGGTCCGGCAACTGGATGCCGTATCGTGCCGGGGCACTGCGCAGGTCCCGGATGGCGTCGTCGCAGACCTGGTGCCCCAGGCCCCGGCTGCCGCAGTGGATCATCACCGTGACCTTACCCTCGCATAGGCCCAGCACCTCCGCCGCGGCGCGATCGAAGACCTCATCCACCACCTGCACCTCCGTAAAGTGGTTGCCGCTGCCCAGCGTCCCGCACTGATCCGACCCGCGGTGATAGGCCTCTTTGGACACGGCCTCGGCGTCGGCCCCCTCCAGGCAGCCGCCGGACTCCGTCGCGGCAATGTCCTCCTGGCTGGCCAGCCCGCGGCCCGCGAGGTACCGCGAGCCGCCCTCCAGGATCTTGGTCGTCTCGCCGCGCGAGAGCTGGACCGGCCCGCCCACGCCCACGCCCGCCGGCACGTCGCGGAAGAGCTGGTCCACCAGCGCCTTCAATCGGGGTCGGACGTCCTTGGCGTCCAGGTCGCTGCGGAGCAGGCGCACGCCGCAGTTGATGTCATAGCCCACCCCGCCCGGGGAGATCACGCCGCCCTGCTCCACGTCGGTCGCGGCTACCCCGCCGATGGGGAAGCCGTACCCCCAGTGGATGTCCGGCATCGCGAGCGACGCCGAGACGATGCCCGGCAGCGTCGCCACGTTGGCCACCTGGTCGCAGCCGCCGCCGGTGAGGGCCTCATCCAGAAGCTTCTGGGTGGCGTAGATGACCCCGTCCACGCGCATGTCCGAGCGCCAGCTTCGGGGGAGGCGCCAGCGATAGGCGTCGATCTGCTCGATGGGGCCGTCAAATGTCTTAGCCATGGTGCACCTCGCAAGCCCATCCCCCGCGCGGGGTTCTCGTCATCAGTCCGTCATAGGTCGCAGATCACCCGCCCGAACCAGCGACCGCCTTCGCGGGCGACCTTCACCTCATGATAGGTCGCCGCCTTGACCTCGTGCTCGATCTCGTGCTTGGCCGGATCGTACGGCTCACCCGCCAGCTCCGCCGACACCGCCGTCGCCGACGCCTGGGCAACCGCGACGCCGGCGACCATGAAGTGCTCCGCCTGGATCACCCGCAGGACTGCGTTGAGAAATTCCACGGTCGTCGCCTCGGCGTCCTCGGCCTGGACAGCCACGGAGCGGGTGTCGTGCGGGCTGACCGCCGCTCGCGGGCAGATGACCTCGACCAGGCCCTCAACCAGAGCCTCCAGCAGCTCTGCCAGCGTGTCGGCCCGGGCCTGGATGCCGATGTCGGCTGCATGGTCGATCAATTCGAAGCTCTTGGCCATGGATGGGGCGGTGTCCGCTCCGCAGTCATCATAGCGACCGCACCCGACCGTGCAAAGCCGCCGCGTGCCGCCCGCCCCTGGTCGCCTGTAGAATCCGGCCATGTTGCTGGGATGCCACCTGAGCATCGCCGGGGGCGTGGACCGAGCGCTGGAGCAGGCCCGGGAGTACGGGTTTGCCAGCCTGGCGATGTTCGTCCGCAATCAGCGCCAGTGGTCCGCCCGGGCGCTGGAGGCCAAGACCGTTCGGGCGTTCCGGCGGAAGCGACGGACGCTGGGCATCGGGCCGATTGTCGCGCACGGCTCGTACCTGGTGAACCTGGCCGCCCGGGGGCCGATCCGACAACGGTCCATCGCGGCGACGGCTGAGGAACTGGACCGCTGCCGGCGGCTGGGGATCGACTACTACGTCCTCCACCCCGGCTCCTGCGCCGACCGCCGCGTGGGCATCCGCCGCATCGCCGAGGCGCTCAATCAGCTCGTTGCCGCGTCCGCGGACCCCGGGCCGGTCATCCTGCTGGAGACCACCTCTGGGGCGGGCCACACCATCGGCGGGGCGTTCGAGGACCTGGCAGCCATTCTCGATCTGCTGACGCCGCCCGAGCGGTTCGGCGTGTGCCTGGACACGTGCCACGTCTTCGCCGCCGGATACGACCTCCGCACCCGGTGCACGTACCACCAGACGATGAGCCGGCTCCATCGCGTCATCGGCCTGGACCGGCTTAAGGCCGTGCACCTGAACGACTGCCGCAGCACGCTGGGCAGCCGCCTGGACCGCCACGCTCACATCGGCCGCGGAAAGATCGGCCGGGAGGGCTTCGCCTGCTTCGTCAATGACCGGCGCCTCGCGGCCGTGCCAGGCATTCTGGAGACCCCCAAAGGGTTCGACAAGCGCGCCCGCTCGTGGGACCTGGTCAATGCCGCCGTGCTGCGCTCGCTGATCCGCAAGCCGCCTCGCGGCGCGACCCGCCGGATAGGTGACAGATGTCAGAGCCTGCCGCTGCCCAAGCACACGTCCGCGGCTTCGCGGAAAGCAGCAGCCGCACCGGCTGGCCTTGCAGTTCGACGGCTGTTGCCCTATCGTCGTCCGCATGACCCCGGCCACGTTCATGCTAACCGCGTTTGCGATGTCCATCAGCGCGGGGGTGCTGGGGTCGCTCCTGGGCCTGGGGGGTGGGATCATCGTGGTCCCCGCCCTGACGCTGCTGCTGGGGGTTGACATCCGATACGCGATCGGGGCATCGATCGTCTCGGTCATTGCCACGTCCAGCGGCGCGGGGGCCGCCTACGTCAGGGACCGCCTCGTCAACATCCGCCTGGCGATGTTCCTGGAATTGGCCACAACCCTTGGAGGGCTGGGCGGCGCGTTCCTGGCCGGCGTGGTGGGCGGCCGATGGCTCTATCTGGTCTTCGCGGCTGCGATGACGTACACGGCGGTGGCCATGTGGCGGCACCAGGACAAGGAACGGTCGCATCCACCTCGAGTGGATGCGCTCGCCGATGCTCTGGCGTTGCACGGGTCCTATGTCGACCAGATGACCGGTAAGGAGGTCGGCTACCGGGTCAACCGAAGTCCTCTTGGCTTGGCCCTCAGCGGGATCGCGGGGGTCCTTAGCGGGTTGCTTGGCATCGGAGGCGGGATCATCAAGGTGCCCGCGATGACGCTGGTCATGGGGATCCCCATGAAGATCGCCACGGCGAGCAGCAACTTCATGATCGGCGTGACGGCGGCGGCCAGCGCGGGGGTGTACTTCGCCCGGGGGGACGTGGATCCCTTCATCGCCGGGCCCACGGCGCTGGGGGTTCTGGCCGGCTCGCTGCTGGGCGCTCGCCTGATGCACCGACTGCGAAGTTCGGCCTTGCGGGCGGCGTTCAGCGCGGTCCTCATCCTTGTCGCGATCCAGATGGCCCTCAAAGGAGCAAGGCCATGACGCCAGGCGACTCCGCCAGCCCCCAGACGGCCGAGAACCCCCTTCGCCGGATGGAGAAGTACCTCAGTGCCCTGCTGCGCACAGGCGTCGCGATCAGCATCGTGTTTCTGCTCGGCGGCGTGCTGTCCATGCTGATCCATCACCCCGACTACCTGACGGACCGCAGCGCCCTGGCCCAGTTGAGGACGCCCGGTGCGGCCAGGCCACCTTACAGCGTAACAATGCTGATTGCCGATCTGCGCCAGGTTCGCGGGCGCGCGATCATGACCCTGGGGCTGCTGGTCCTGATCGCCACGCCGGTGGTCC
>JALHTV010000215.1 GCA_022866005.1 Phycisphaerae bacterium | reverse complement strand
GTCAACACGCTGAAGCCGCGCAGCTAGCCTCCTCCGTAAGAGCACAGCCGGGGCGCCTGTGCCACAGGTCTAGGGTGAACCTGTGGCTCGCCGCGGCGAGCGCCCGATCTCCGCACGGACCACCAAAATGCCGATGCTCCCGGCGCGGGAGCGGACGTTGACAGGCCCGGTGAGCAGGGGTAGTGTCACGGGCCTGTCAGGTGGCCAGCGACGTGGAACAGGCTATCGCCAAAGCGCAGACGCTGATCGAGGCGCTGGGGTACATCCAGCGGTTCCTCGACAAGATCGTCGTCGTCAAGATCGGCGGCTCGGTCATGGACGACGAGCAGACCCTCTCCGACATGCTCACGGACGTGGTGTTCATGAACACCGTGGGCATGCGCCCGGTGCTCGTCCACGGCGGCGGCAAGGCCATCTCCACGGCCATGGAGCAGCGCGGGCTGGAGGTGCAGTTCGTCCAGGGCCGTCGCTACACCGACCAGCGGACGCTCACCGTCGTGGAGCACGTCCTGTGCAACGAGGTCAACCGCATGATCGTCTCGCTCATCGAGAAGCAGGGCTCCCGCGCCATGGGCCTGCACACGCTGGGCAGTTGCGTGCTGTTCGGTGAGAAGCTGTTCCTGGAGGAAGACGGGCGCCAGGTGGACCTGGGCTTCGTCGGCCAGGTGACCTACGTCAACGCCAAGCTCGTGGAGCTGTTGTGCCAGGCCGACACGATCCCGGTGATCGCGCCGCTGGCCCGCGATAAGACGGGGCTGCGCCTCAACTGCAACGCCGACACCGCCGCCGGTGAGGTGGCCGCGGCGCTGAAGGCCGAGAAGCTCGTGGTGGTCAGCGACACGCACGGCATCCGCCGCAACGCCGACGACCCCGACAGCCTGGCCGATCTGCTCACCGAGGGCGAGATCCGCCGGATGATCGCGGACGGCACGATCTCATCCGGCATGCTGCCCAAGGTCCAGGCGTGCCTGGTGGCGCTGGAGGCCGGCGTGACGCGGACGCACATCATCGACGGCCGATTCCACCACAGCCTGCTGCTGGAGATCTTCTCCGACCGCGGCGTCGGCACGGTGATCCAGAAGTGACCCGCCGCCCCGGCGGCGCGACAGGGCAGGAGGCAAGAGAATCACGGCAATGATCAAGGATTTCGTCGACATCTTGGATTTCACCGCCGAGCAGCTAGCGGGCCTGCTGAAGCGGGCCCTGGCCGACAAGGCCCTGTTCGCTGCGGGCAAGCTGCCGGCGTCGCTGCCGCGCAAGACGCTGGCCATGATCTTCGAAAAACCCTCGCTGCGGACGCGCGTGAGCTTCGAGGCGGCCATGTCGCAGTTGGGCGGCCACGCCATCTACCTCACGGGGGCCGACATCGGTCTGCCCACGCGCGAGCCCGTGCAGGACATCGCCCGTGTGCTGGGGCGGATGTGCGACGCCCTTGCGACCCGCACCTTCAGCCACCCGTTCGTCCGGCAGCTCGCCGCCCACTGCCCCCGCCCGGTGGTCAACGCCCTGACGGACGAGTCCCACCCCTGCCAGGCCATGGCCGATCTGATGACGGTAATGGAGCGGGTCGGGGAGCTGGGGGGGCGGACGCTGGCGTTCATCGGCGACGGCAACAACGTCGCCCGCAGCCTGGCCGCCGCGTGCACGCGTCTGGGCATGCACTTCGTCCTGGCCGCCCCGGCCGCCCACGAACTGAAGGAGTCCTTCGTCGCCTCGCTGCCGGTGGGCCAGGGGGCCGGCAGCTACCGAGCCGTCCGCGACCCGCGCCAGGCCGTGGCGGGGGCGGACGTGGTCTACACCGACACGTGGGTGTCGATGGGCCAGGAAGACCAGAAGGCCGCGCGCCTCAAGGCCTTTGCAGGCTTCCAGGTCAACGCCGAGCTGATCCGGGCCGCGCCGCGGCAGGTGATGGTCATGCACTGCCTGCCGGCCTACCGCGGCTGCGAGATCACCGAGGAGGTCTTCGAGGCCCACGCCCAGACCATCCTGGAAGAGGCGGCCAACCGCTTGCACTTCCAGCGGACGCTGCTGAACGTGTTGATCGGGGAGGGCGGCGTCGGATGACGGAGCCGGCGTGGCGTAACGATTTGACAGCACGGGAGTTACATGGCGTCGCTGAGACATGACGGGCGGCGGGCGGATGCCCTTCGGGCCGTGAAGATCACCCCCGGCTTCCTCCGCGCCGCCGACGGCTCGTGCCTGATGGAGATGGGGCGGACGCGCCTGATCTGCACCGCCAGTTTCGTCGAGGGCGTGCCGGGGTGGCGCGCCGCAAGCGGCGCGGGGTGGGTCACGGCGGAGTACGGCATGCTGCCCGCGGCTACCGGCAGCCGCAAGAGCCGCCCGCTCGTCCGACCGGACGGGCGCAGCGTGGAGATTCAGCGGATTATCGGGCGCGTGCTGCGGAACGTGGTGCGGTTCGACCGTCTGGGCGAGAACACGGTGTACCTGGACTGCGACGTGCTGGAGGCCGACGGGGGCACGCGGACGGCCGCGATCACCGGCGCCTACGTGGCGCTGGCCCTGGCAGCCCGGCGCGCCGCCGCGGGTGGCCGATGCGCCGCCGGCGTCGTGCAGGCCGGCGTGGCGGCGGTTTCCGTGGGCCTGGTGGACGGGCGATGCCTGCTGGACTTAGACTATCAGGAAGACGCCGCGGCCGAGGTCGACATGAACGTGGCGATGACTTCCAGGGGCCAGTATGTGGAGGTTCAGGGTTCGGCGGAGCGCGCGGGCTTCGACGGCGCGCAGTTGACGCGGATGTTGACCCTCGCGCGGCGAGGCATCCGGAAGCTGCTTGCGTTTCAGCGAAAGGCGTTGGCCGGAGGTGGTAGGAGATGAGACACGCGACCGCAGGGGTGATCTGGGCGAGCGTAGTTATGGCCCTGGGGCTTTGCGGCTGCTTGGACGAGCAGATGGGCGGGGTTCTGAGCCTGGCCAGCACCACGCAGCCTGACCACGCCAGCTTAACGATCCTTTTGTGCCTCGTGCCCGGGCCCAACCACGTGGCCGACGCCGAGGCCTACAAAGATACCGTCACCAAGGCCACCGGCTGGCGGGACGTCTATGTCGTCCACGAGGCCCAGTGGAGCGAACTGTACCGGGGCAGGTACCTGTCCATGCCGCAGGCCCAGCGCGACCTGAAGAGGACCAAGGTGTGGAGAGACGCCCGAGGGCTCCTGCCGTTCGCCCAGGCCCTGGTCATGCCCCTGCCCGCCGAACAGGTCGGCCCACCGGAGTGGAACCTCCAGCGGACCTCGGGCGTGTTTACCGTGACCGTCGCGGAGTTCTATGACGTGCCGGAGGCGTCCTACGTGGGGCGCAAGGATTTCGCCGTGCAGTCCTGCCGCGAGTTGCGATCCCAAGGGCTGGAGGCCTACTACTACAACGGGCCGCTGAAGTCCTTCGTCTGCATCGGCTCGTTCCCGGAATCGTCCTATCCCTCGGTGAACGAGGGCGGCACGGTGAAACGTATCGTCCGCGACCAGAGAATCAAAACCATCCTCAAGAGGTTCCCCTTCCTGGCCGTCAATGGCCGGCAGGACATCCACGTCGTCGAAACGATGTCGGGCAAGCCGGCGCGCCTGGCCACGTCGAGCTACGTCATGGAGATCCCCCGCTAGGAGGGCTTCCGCCGATGCAGGCCAGGGCCATCGTGTTGGCCACGGGCAATCCCGGCAAGGTGCGGGAGATCACCGCGGCCCTGGGAGACCTGGCGGTTGAGATCCTATCGCTGGAGCGGTTTGCCGATATCGCCCCCCCGGCCGAGACCGGCCAGACCTTCGCCGCCAACGCCCGCGACAAGGCGCTGTACTACGCCGCGGCGACCGGTCAGTGGTGCTTGGCGGAGGATTCCGGCCTGGTGGTCGATGCGCTGGACGGCGCGCCGGGCGTCCACAGCGCCCGGTACGCTGCCGACCGCTGCCCCCCCGGCGCCGACCGCGCCACGGTCGACCAGGCGAACAATGCCAAGCTCCTGGAAGCCCTGGCCGGTGTGCCGACGGGGCTGCGAACGGCCCGGTTCCTCTGCCACCTGGCCCTGGCGGGGGAAGGCCGGGTCCTGATCGAGACGTTCGATACGGTCGAAGGCCTCATCGCCGAAGCGCCTCGCGGGCGGGGGGGGTTTGGCTACGATCCGGTCTTTGTAATCCCCTCCCTAGGCCGGACCACGGCGGAGCTGTCGCCCCAGCAGAAGAACGCCCTCAGCCACCGCGGCAAGGCCGTCCGGCACCTGGCCCGACTGTTGGCGAGCTTTCTGTCTCAGCGATCCTGACCCGCGCGGGGGGTGGGATTGGGGCCTGAGCAGAAACGACGCGGGCCGGGGCCCTGCGGCCCGGCCCGCGAGGACCGATCAAAGGCTTCAGGCCAAGGAGATTACGGGAACGACGGGAACAGTCGGTTTTCGTCATCCCGCGGCACGATGATCGTCGGCTTGATGAGGATCAGAAGCGTGCTGTCGTCCCTGGTCTTGGCGCGGTTGGCGAACGCCCGGTTGATGATCGGGATCTTGCTGAGGACCGGCACGCCCATCTCCCTCTCGGCCTCGGCGAACTTCTTCAGTCCGCCCAGCAGCAGCGTCCCCCCATCGGGGACCGTGACCGTGGTGTCCAGCGTCTGGATGTCCCGCTGGAGGAGCTCCAGGGTATAGGAGACGGGCACCGGACCTCCACCCACCTGGATGGCCACCTCTCTCATGTCCACCAGGGTGTTGATCGACGGCCGGATCCTGAGGGTGACATACTTAAGGTCCCCGGAGACCGACGCATCGATGAGTAGGTTCGTCCCAAACTGGGCCGTCGTGACCGTCGGCTCGGCGACCCAGTACTCATCCCCGGTGATCGCCGAGTTGGGATCTTCCCATGTGATCTCCCAGTCCGTGACGTACTGCCTCGTCTCGCCGACCCAGATCTGGGCCTGGGTACCGCTCATCAACGTCAAGCGGGGAGCCGTCAGCGTACGGGTGTCCTCGTGGGCCTGGGTGGCCTCCAGCAGGAAGGTCACCTGGATGTCGTCCAGGTAGGCAATCCCGGAGGTCCGTATCGCCGGGTTGCCGATGCTCTGGGCGATGCCCGTCACTCCGGGGTTTAAGACTCCGGAGCTGAAACTGCTGGAATACTGGGAAAGGGTCAAGTCTGTGAGGTGGTCACTATTGAAGTTCAGGTAGAAGTCCAGGTCGGTCGCGATGTTCTCGAAGTAGCCGCTGGACACCCTGACGAACTTGGCCTCGATGGAGACCTGGGTCTCCTTAGCCCGACGGAGCTCGTTGATCAGGTCCGCAACGGCCACGTGATTGGCCGCCGTCTGCCGCACGACGAGCCGGTCGTCCCAGATGGTGACCCGCGCCGGGCCGCTCGGATCCCAGGAACTCGGATCCACGGAGCTGCGAATCACGGAAATGAGGCGGTTGTTGGGTTCTTCCTCGAAGTTGGGCTCTCCGGCGCCCTCTCCTCCCTCCGGGGCCCCGCCCCCACCACCGGCGTTGCTGTCCCCCCCTGCTCCCGTCAGCACCTCTTCGGTGGGCGCCCCGCCCAGGGCTCCAAAGCTCCGGCTGGCCCAGGACCACCCGCGGAGGATGTCCCGGGTGTCGTAGACGCGGACATGCAGCGCCTCCGGCAGGACCACGGCGCGACTGAGGTCGAACTTGGTGCTGATGGTCAGCTCCCCCTCGTCGATCACATAACTCAGTTCATTGGGGTCACCGACGTACGGCCCGCTGGCATCCTCCAGGATCACCCGCAGGGCCTTCTCATTGGTCACCCGGCCGAGGCGCACCGGGCCGACCTTGGTGCCGTCTTCGCTGTACCCGAGTGTCTCCAGGTACTTCCACTTCACCCGGACGCTGATACCCATGTCTTTCTCGAGCTTCTGGAGCACCTCTCCCAGGGACGTCTCCATATCGAGGTCCAGGGACTCCTTGAGGCCCTCCCGCAGCAGCTGGCGAATCCGGCGGTCTTCCTCCCATCCCAGGGTGGCGATGCCCTTGCCCTCGCGCTGCTGGGCCTGCTCCCGCCAGTTCCGGGGGAAGACAATGGGATCGTACCAGGGGATATCGGCCTCAATGCGGTCCCGATACGTCAGCTCGTCTTGGGTGTCCCGCTCGCGGAGGATGGCATGCTGCTCCTGGACCAGGATCAGTTGCTCGAGGATCCCTTCATGCTCGGCCGCCCAGGCGTTGGTGGGCTCCAGCCGCAGAATCTGCTTCACGACTTCCAGCGATTGCTTGTACTTCTGTTCCTCGCGCAGCGTCCTGGCTTGATCGGTCAGGGCGCCGACCTGCTGGTCCAACTGCTCGCGGACCCGCGTCACGCGTTCGGCCTCAGCCTGGGACATCTGGTCCAACTGCTTGCGGACCTGGTCCCGGTCCCACTCGCTGCGCCGGGTCTGGATGCCGTCGAGCCTCCTGGCCACCTCGGCCAGACGGTCGCGGTACTCCCCGGTCGCGTAGAGGTCTCTGTTGGCCTGGATGACGTTCTCGGCCATGTGTGCGGCCTCGGATGAGGCCTCGAAGTCGGCGGTCGATCCTGCCGTCAGCAACAGGTCCGAGGCGCGCTTCAGCGACGTGTCGAACTCCACGTCAACCTGCTGGCGCTTGATCTGCCGCTTCTGCTCCAGGACGGTCAACGGACCGGGGGGTGGGGCGGTCTGCGCCCGGGTCTGGGCCAGCAACTCCCGGGCCTCATCCAGCTCGGGCGCGAGGGTCAGGGCCTGCTCGAACTTGATGGCCGCTCCGGCGGCGTCGTTGGCGGCCAGGGCCTGTTTGCCCTCGGCCAGCAGGGCATCGGCCCTGGTGCGACGGTCCGGCACCCGGGGGGGCAGCTCGCCGGGCGCCACGGCCGGCTGGGTCGCCGCGGGCATGGTCGTCGGGGGAAGCTCTACGCGGACCTCCGAGGCCGCGGGCTGCGTGGTCACCGCGGGTCGTGTGGTCACCGCAGGTGGGGGGGCGGGGGGCATCGCGGCGAGCTGTTTGGTCACCAGCGCCAGCTGTGCTCGCGCGTCGCGTCGCACTGCCTCGGGCAGGTACTCGCTGTCGGCAGCGATCTGGAATTGATCCTTGGCCCTGACCCACTCGTTGTCCCGTAGGGCCTTGACGCCGGCATCATAGGCGCTCATAGCCGCGGTTTGGCGGCGGATGATCTGGTCGATTTTGGACAAGTACTCGTCCAGGCTGGCCCTGTCGCTCACGCTGAGCTGGCCGCGGTCGACCTTCAGGAACGTGCTCTTGGCAACGACGAACTCCTTGGCTTTGTACTGGGCCACGCCCTGTCGGAAGGTCGCCAGCGCCACGTCGCCATCGTTGCCCTGGGCGGGCAAAGCCACGGCCGTCAGCAGCACCGCGGCTGCTAGGGCCAGGCAGAAATTGCAGCGGAGAGTTCGCACTGCGGTAACCCTTTCAGGCACTCCCTGGCATCCTTGTCATGGGAGGGCTGTCGCCCGCCGCGGCGGGCGACAAGCGCAGTTGAAGCCTCAAAGTACGGTACGCGCAAAGCGGTCTTCAAACGTAATCCTTATCGGCAATTACGGGGTCGGAACCATAGCCGCTTTGGCCGCTTCCGCCGCTAGGCGCGTGACCTTCTCCTTTTCCTCCAACTCCTTGTAACGCGTATATTCTAGATCGCTGCGGGGCAGCGAGTTGATGTCCACCTTGGTCTGGAGGTTGCCCTTCTCGTCCAGGTAGAGCATCTCCACGACCGGTCGTCCACCGGTCCGGGTGACATTGAACTGCACCACGATGGCCCCGGTGGTGAAGTCCACCGGCACCTCGCCCACCGTCCCGTCGGCCGGGTTGGTCAGCGGGATGTTCTTGATCTGGCCGATCGACTGGCCCGGGGCGACGGTGAATCGTTCCTTGACCTGCTGGCCGGTGCTGCGGGCGAAGACCGTGACCCGCCCCCGAGATTCACTGGCCCCGGTGAGGAAGAACTCGGTCGATTGGGGTACTTCCACCTCCTTGGACCACTCGCTGAAGGGCGTCGCCACCGACGCCACGGCGGCGAAGTTGGGGTCCGTCACCGTGTTGTCAAAGCCCAGCAGGGGGTTGAGGAACTTCACGCCCACGCGATAGCGGTACACCTTCAGCGGCTGGAGCGAATCGTCGTGGATCCACACCAGCACCTTGCCGTTCTGCACCGCCT
>JALHTV010000214.1 GCA_022866005.1 Phycisphaerae bacterium | reverse complement strand
TGTATGACGAACGCCACAACGGCGGCCAGGAACAAGAACCGCTCGATGGTCATGTTGAAGAAGCCCGGGATGTCCAGGCGCCAGAACGGGGCGTCAAACAGGCCGAATGAGAGCACCCACAGCCACGCCCACAGGGTGATCTCCCAGCGAACCGCCCAGGTGACCACCAGGGCCGCTGCGGCGACGGCCAGGAAGACCCAGGGGTGGAGCGACGGGACGAGAAAGGTGAGGCCGGCCGCGGCCGCGATCAGAACGGCCAGCAGGCCCACCGTCAGCACATCGACTTTCTGCTGGCCGATCGTCGGCATCGGTTCGCCTCAGCGGCCGCCGCATCCGGCGGGCGGGTCACACACGCCGATACAGGAATCCCGGGATGGGATACGTCCGCATGTTGAGCACCAAGCCCACCACTCGCCCCCCGCTGCTCTCCAGGCGCTTCTTGGCCTGGGCCACGGCCTCGCGGGGCGTGCGGTCGGTGTAGGCCACCAGGAGTACGTCCTTGACCACGCCGGCCAGCACCTGCGCATCGGGGTAGTGGTTGACCGCGGCCACATCGACCAGCACG
Organism: Phycisphaerae bacterium; assembly: GCA_022866005.1. Lineage (GTDB taxonomy): Bacteria > Planctomycetota > Phycisphaerae > SM23-33 > SM23-33 > JALHTV01. The sequence goes on along the minus strand of JALHTV010000214.1, from coordinate 4,550 downwards.
TGGTCGTAGCCGTCGGCCAGGGTGCTCAGGAACTCACTCAGCTTGTCGTTGCGGAGCACCTCCGGGAGGCGCCCGGTGGGGTTGCCGACGGCGTAGAAGTCCAGGCTGGTGTTCACGCGCTGGGCCGCGGACTCCGGCGCCAAGCCCTGGACGAGGATCTCGCTGACGCCCGGGGCCTGCGGTGCGCGGAGCAGGCGATGGACCGTGGGGCCGCGGAGGTTGAAATCCACCAGGGCCACGCGAGCGGAGCCCGCGGGCGTGCTGCCGGCCAGGGCCAGGCCGCAGGCGATCGTGGAGGCGCCTTCGCCCTCATCGGCCGCGCAGACCATCACGCTCTTGCCCACGGGCCGGCCGGAGTAGAACAGCGACGCCCACAGGCGGCGGAAGACCTCGTCGGTCTGGCCAGCCCGCAGCGACGCTCGGCCAGCGCCTTCCATCGGGGCGATCGTCTCTGCCATGGTCCACCTCACTTGGTCCGGATAATGCCCCGGCCCAGCTTAGGCACCGAAGCCAGCACCGGCGTCCCGAGGTAGCGTTCGGCCCCGTCGATGCTCTTGATGGAGTGGTCGAAGTGATCGGCCAGGAACGCATAGGCCAGCGCCAGCACCAAGCCGCTCACCCCGGCAATCAGCATGTTCACCCACACGATCGGGCGGCGCGGCTCGGTGGGGTCCGGCTGCGAGGGCGCGTCCAGCACCGAGACCAGCAGCGGCTGGCTGGCGATCTTTTCAGCCGTCACCGCGCTGACCACCCGCCGTTGCTCCTCGTTGAAGATCTGCTGGGCGGTCTCGACGGCCTGTTGCACCAGCGTGTAGCGGGCCACCTTGCTGGCCAGCTCGTCCACGCGCTTGCGGTCCTCGGCCACCTTGGCCGTCAGGACCTTGTGCCGCGCGGTCAGGACGGAACTCTCCTGCTGAAGGCGGGTGGACTGCTTGGTCGTCTCCGTGCGGAGGTCCGCTCGCGCCGCGGCCAGTTCCGCCCGGGCGTTCTGGACCTCCTGGAAGGCGTCGGTGTAGCGCGGCTCCAGGGCGTTCAGCGACAGCTTAGCCTCGACGACGCGGGCCTGGAGCTTCTCCATGACGGGGTTGCCCTTGGTCACCGCGTCGGGCACGACCAGGGCCGCGTCATCGTCCTTGGCCAGCTCGTCATCAATCGCCTGCTTCAGCGCGCTCACCTCCGCGAGGCGCGCCTCAAGCGTGTTGATCTCACCGCGGAATCGCGTGGCCAAACTGGCGTCGCCCGTCTCCGCGCCCACCGCCCGGCCGCCCACCATGTTGATCACCTGAAGCAGGTCGCCCTTAAGTTCGTTCTCGACGAACTCACGGAAGGCCGTCGAGGCCGACTCCAGATTGGCCTTGGCCGCCGCGAGCGCCTGTTCCTGGAGCACCCTTGTGGCGTCCTTGGCGCGCTGGCTTTCCAGGGTGGTGTACCGCGCCAGGTAGGTCTCCTTGATCTGCTCAGCGAGTTGGGGGGCCTGGGACGCGGCGGCCTGACGCGCGTCGCCCCTGGCCGGGGACACCACGTCGCGCTCGGACCAGTCCACGCGAATCGTGAAGGTCCGCGTGAACGTGACGTCCGGGCCGCCGGGCGTGAGGACCTTCACTCGTCTCTTCAGCCGCCGCATCAGGTTCCCGTTGCGGGCGACGAAGTCACTGACCTGCTTGTCGCTGTAGGTGCCCTTGGGGGCCGCCTCGCCGCCCTGAGGCGCCACGCGCTGCAACGCCATCATCGCCGAGGCCAGGACGTAGTCGCTCATGACGATCTCGCGCTGCGTCACCACGAATAGGGACACCTTGTCCCTCAGCAGGGTCGTCTGCTCCTCTAGCACGTTGCCCACGATGCCGGGCCCGGCGAGCAATTTCACCTCGCTGCGATACCACCGGGGGGCAAAGTACGTCGCGGCGCCCACTCCGGCGACGACCATGGCGAAGATCAGCACCATGCCAAAGAAGCGGCTGGCCACGATGCGGACCATCTCACGCAGCGTCCTGTTGGTGTATGTTTCGGCCATGTCTCACCTCGTACGTTCAGCCTCGCCCTGGGGGCGCTGCTACCTTGGCGGAATGAAGTTCACCGCGTCGCCCATCGTGTAGGCGGCACTGCTGGTGAAGCCGCCCACGTTGCGGATGCTCTTGGCCCAGACGTACTCGATGTAATCCGCCCGCTTGGCAATCTCGGTGGTGGGCACGTAGATCACGTCGCCGTCCTCCAGCCAGATGTCGTACCGCATGTTGTCGCCCGCGGCGACGACCGTGCCGTCCTGGGCCTTGTGGCGGTTCTCCAGCAACTGGAAGCAGTTGATGATGGCCACCTGCGGCTGCGGCAGATGGCGCCGGCGGATGAGCATCACCATGCTCAGCTCGGCCCGCATGGGGATGTGCCCGCCGGCCTGGGCGATGGCACCCAGCAGGGTCAGCTCGTTGCTGGTCGTGGTGACCAGGCCGGTGCGGTTATACAGCGTTCCAGGGATCCGCACCTCGCCCAGCACGTAGACCTGCATCGGAGCGGCCTGCTGGAGGTTCACGGTCACCTCCAGTTCCGGCAGGCGGGCCTCGGCGTAGGCCGTGTTCAACCCCGCGTGCAGCTCCGCCAGCGTCAGCCCGGCCGCTTGGATCCTCGGCACGAACGGCAGGGAGATCGTCCCGTCGGGGGCGATGGGGACCAGGCGGCTCTGCCCACGGGGAGCCGTCTTGATGGCTTCCTTCAGCTCGGCGATGTTGACGTTGGACTCCTTGAAGCTCACCGTGAGTTGGGGGTTCTTGAGGTAGGCGCTGTACCTCTGCTCCAGGTCCTTCTGGACTTGCGCGATCGTTCGGTCGAACACCTTGACCTCCCCGATCAGGTCAAGCCGCAGCGTGCCCTCGGACTGAACCCGCTCGATCTGGTTGAGGTCGGGATTGAACGGGAAGCGGATTTCCAGGACGTCCTGGATCTTGATGCGGTATTCCAGCGTCTGGAAGTGGCGGATGTGGTAGATGACCTCGAGGCTGTCGCCTTCGCGCAGACGGTAGTCGCGGCGGATGATGTGCGCCACGGGGACCTTCTGTGCGCCCCAATCGCTGCGCAGGAAGTCCGCCGGCATGCCGGCCACCTCATCGGGCTTGACCGGGGACGGGTCGGTGCAGCCCGTCAGCGTCCACAGTGCCCCACCCACCGCGGCCAGGACAATCATCGAAGGGAATCTCACGGTCATGGCATCACCTCGTCGAGGTCACAAAGGCATCCGGCTGTAGTTTCTTCAACGATGGCAAGGCAGCCGTCGCCTGCTCCCAGGTCGCGTAGCGGCCCGTGAGAACCATGAAGATGGGCTTGCCCTTGCCCATCGTCGGCGAGACGTCCGCCCGCACACCCTGCCCGCCCAGTTCCTTCACCGCCGCCTCCGCGCGGGCCTGATCGTTGAAGGCGGCAACCTGGATGGTCCAGCTCCGGCCGTGGATCCGCCGAGCGGACCGCTCGGCCAGCTCTTCGTCCGGGAACAGTTCCATCACCCGGCTGAATTGCAGGTCCGCCTCCTGCCAGTGCCCCAGGCGCTGGTGCGCGCATCCCAGGCGATAGGCCGCGTGGTCGGCCGGGGGGACGGTGGCGTCCATGTTGTCCACGGCTGTGCGATACATCTCGGCGGCCGTCGGCATGTCGTCTCCGTCCCAGGCCAGGTCGCCCAAGGCCAGCGCCGCCTTGCCGCGAACCTCCGCCTTGCTGCTCCTGTCCAGGGCGGCGCTCAGGTCCGCCTGAGCCCCGACCCGGTCACCCAGGTGGTACTTGGCCAGGCCCCGCAGGTAGTAGGCCTCGTCCGCGCGCCGTGAGCGGGCATGCTCAGCCAGGAAGGCGTCCATGCTCTGGATCACCGTCTGGTGCTCCCCAGAGGCGCTGGCCGTGTAGCCGTTCTGAAGCCACTGTCGGGCCTGAGGAGTCAGCGTCTCCTGGCACCCGACGCACAGCAGGATGGCTATCAGGTACGCCACCTGGTTATAGGACCTCCCGACCATGCATACTCCGCGCAGAACGGCGCCGTCGCGGTGCGGCCGCGTTTTTCCTAACTTCGTCAGTTTACGGACGGTAACTTAATAACATCCGCCCTTTGTCATGCGGGGTCGGCCCACCGATAGCAGTGCACCACGGCACCCCCCCTGAGACACCTGGCGGGCCACCCCACCTCCGTCGGCTCCATGTAGTGCAGATTCTACCGCCAAGTGCCCAAATTGACCAGGGGTCCCCCCCTTCCCGGCCCCCCGCGACGGGGCCTGGCTCGACCGTTTCTACCCCCCTGCCGCTGGGGGAAGGGGCTAGAATTGGGGCGAACTATCCCGCCGGGCCCGACGGACCCCCGGCCGACAGAGCAAGGAGACCAGACCCGTGCAGACCATGAAGGCGGCTACCATTCACCGGCACGGCGGCCCCGAGGAAATCGCCATCCAAGACCTGCCCGTCCCTGCCCCGGCCGAAGGCGAGGTGCTGCTGGCGGTCCGGGCGGCGGCGCTGAACCACCTGGACATCTGGGTCCGGCGCGGCGGGCGGTTCCAGCTCGCCATGCCGCATGTCCTGGGCAGCGA
>JALHTV010000213.1 GCA_022866005.1 Phycisphaerae bacterium | reverse complement strand
TTCCCGGCCCGGCGTGGGTTCAACGGGTCGGCGCGTAAGCCGGTCGCCCGGCCCTCGCGGCCGTCGCTTGTCCATCTCGATGGTCCGTGATTCATGCTCCGTTTTCCTTACACAACCTGTTGGGGGTCCGCGGGGATCGGGGCGTCCATACCCCGACGTCAACGCCGTCAGTTAACACCGCATCGGCAGCCGCAAGGCGTCCACCGCACGCAGCAGCACTTCCTGCCACGGGTTCCAACTCAGCAGCCGGTACACGATCCGCCGGCTCGTCCGCACGATCTGGCACGGCAGACGCATCAGGCCGTTCAGGAACGTCTTGAACTCCATCCGCAGCAGCGATTGCTTCTGCGACCGGTGCTTCTGGTGCCACCGGCCGCTCTCCGGCAGCACCAGCGCCAACCAGGCCTTCAGCGTCCAGGCCAGCGACGCCATCACCATGTACGCCCAGTTGCTCACCAGGTCGCCCACCGGCATCTCCATCGCCCGGGCCCCGTTCTTGAGCTGCTCGATCAGGTTCTCCTGGTTGCACCGCCCGTTGGCCGACAGAACGATCTGCTCGGCCGGCGCGGTGCAATCATTGGTGATGTAGAAGAAGTACCGCACGTCGTCGAAGAGCAGGTTCTCGCCCTTTTCCACCGTCAGGTTCTTGCACACCACCACGACCCGGTAGCTCTTGCGGCAGGCCGTCGGACGGTACTCGAACTGGGCCACTATCTCCGAGAACAGCCGGATGTTCTCGAACGCACGTTCCTTGACGATCCGCTCCTTGACGTTCTCCGGGCGGGCCCGCTCCTGCGTGGCCACTTCGTACTTGGCCGGCCGCACCAGCCGCTTCCATGCCGTCCGTGGCAGTGCATCGGCGATCTTCACCAGGTTGGGCATCGCGTCGATGCCGAAGAGGAATTCCACGTCGCCCGCGGCGTCCCATTCATCCAGCTTGGACGTCTGCGTGAAGTCCGTGTCGCCGCGGAGCAAGATCGACCGGAAGCCCGCCCGACGGCACAGGGCGATGGCCTGGTCCAGCCGCGCGGCCGCCCCCTCGCTCGACGGCCGGTTACCGCTGCGGTTGACCAGATACAGCGGCTCGCCGGTGTTGGCCAGCGAGATCAGCAGCGGGTGATAGCCCCACTGGCCCTTGTACGAGATGTCCATGCCTTCCTTGCACTGGCCAAGGGTGCTCGCCAGCGTCCCGTCGGCGTCGATCACCGCCCGCTCGAAGAACGCCGCCGGCTGGCGCTTCCAGACGCCCAGGCGGACCTCGTTGATCGCTCCCATCAACGTCTCGACGTCGGCCGCGGAGAACCGTCGGCAGAAGTCGCCTTCGGTCGTCGGGTCCGGGATCCGCTGGGTCCCGAGGGCGTCGAGATAGACCTCGTCGTTGCGCCGAAGCTCGATGTCCTCCATGCACGTGCCGCCGGCCAGGATGTTGTAGGCGACGTTCAGGACGTGGTCAGACTCGTGGTACGGCTTGTGGACCTTCAGCAGGTGCAGCCGGCGGTCGATGGCCTCGGCCAGCCCCGTCTGCCGCGCCAGCAGGTGCATCGCCCCGATGCCGCCGCAGGCCAGGCCGCGCGACCGCCGGGCGAGCTCATAGTGGATGTTGCTGGCGGCCAACATCGGACGCTCCTGCGAGGGCCAGTGAATCTCGCGAAGACGATGAGCGATTCTGCGCTTGCCATTGGCCAGGCGTTGGCGTGTAATCCTGTTCACTCGAAATCCCTTTCGTTGGTTGAGAGGTCCGTCTCAGCAACGTCCCACTTAACCGCACAAATGAAGGGCTTTCGAGTGTTTTTTGCGCAGAACGCCAGAAAAACCGCCCGGCCTACGCTTGTTCAAGGGCTAGTGTAGTGTTTCAATCAGATGATATCTTATCGAGCATCGCCTTGGCCCGGCGGATTTTGGCGAGGATATCCTCTGCTTTGGCCGTCCAAACGAGGGCACGTGGATGTTCGTTGTGCTTGTCGATGTAGTCGGTGATGGTCGCGATCAGGGCTTCAACGCCCGAGAAGGACTCGCGGCGAATTCGCTTGTCCGTGATCTCGCGGAACCAGCGTTCCACCATGTTCAGCCAAGAGCTGCTGGTCGGGATGAAGTGAACGTGGAAGCGTGGGTGCCGGGCCAGCCAGCGTTGGACCTTGGGATGCTTGTGGGTGTTGTAGTTGTCGGCGATCAGGTGCAGGTCCAGTTCCGCCGGGGTCTGCTGGTCGATCAGATTCAGGAACCTGATCCACTCCTGGTGGCGGTGTCGCGACATGCATGTGCCGATCACCTTGCCCTCGGCCACGTTCAGGGCGGCGAACAGAGTGGTGCCATTGCGCTTGTAGTCATGCGTCATGGTGCCACAGCGGCCCTTCTTGAGAGGCAAGCCCGGTTGGGTGCGGTCCAGGGCCTGAATCTGGCTCTTCTCGTCCACGCACAATACCAAGGCATGCTCCGGCGGGTTCAGATACAGCCCCACGACATCCAGCAGCTTTTCCACGAAGTGCGGATCGTTGCTGAGCTTGAACGTCCTGGTCAGGTGCGGCTTGAGCCCGTTGGCCTTCCAGACCCGATGCACCATCGACTCACTGACGCCCAGTTCCTTTGCCAGCGTCCGCACGCTCCAATGGGTCGCATTGGGTGGAATCGTCTGAGTGGTTCGCTCAATGATCTTCGCGGCCACCCGCTCGCGGCGGGTGGCCCGGCGCCCGCTGCGCGGGGCATCCTTTGCGATCCCCACCAGCCGCGCCTGGGCAAAACGCGACCTCCAGCGCGCCACCGTGAAGCGGTCGGTCCCGATCTTGGGCGCAATCTCATTGTTGCGCAGGCCGTCCGCCCCCAGCAGAGCAATCCGGGCGCGCATGACCAGCCGGGCCGGGGTGCTGCGACCGCGCGACCATCGCGTCAGGGTCTTACGTTCCTCTTCCGTAAGCACGATCTGCTGTGCCATTCGCATCGTCCTCACCTCAAAGGTGAGTATAGCCGATGCGAGCCCTATAAGATACTACAATTATGAAACACTACACTAGTGTGCCGTCAATGTTGAAGCTTTGGGTATAGTCTTCGGTGGCACG
>JALHTV010000212.1 GCA_022866005.1 Phycisphaerae bacterium | reverse complement strand
GCGGCCAGGGCCGCCTCCAGGTCGGCCTGGATGTCGGCGACGTCCTCGATGCCCACGCACAGGCGGATGTACTCCGGGCTGACGCCGGTGGCGCGTTGCTCTTCTTCGCTGAGCTGCTGGTGGGTGGTCGAGGCGGGGTGGATGACCAGCGTCTTGGCGTCGCCGATGTTGGCCAGGTGGCTGGCGAGCTTGACGGCGTTGATGAACCTGGCGCCCGCGGCCCGCCCGCCCTTGATCCCGAAGCCGATGATCGCACCCACACCGGCCGGCATGTAGCGCTTTGCGTTGCCGTAGTGGGGGTGGCCATTCAGTCCGGGGTAGTTCACCCACTCTACCACCCGGTGCTTCTTCAGCCATTTCGCGACCGTCAGGGCATTTTCGCAGTGCCGCGGCATGCGGACGTGCAGTGTCTCGATGCCCAGCAGGAACAGGAACGCCGCGAACGGGCTCATGCACGCGCCCGTGTCGCGCAGCCAGTGGGTGCGGATGTGGGTGACGTAGGCGATGTTGCCGAACGGCTTGAGCGCGTCGGTGAAGACTAGGCCGTGGTAGGCGTCGTCGGGCGCGCAGAACTCCGACCAGCGCTTGCGGTTGTCCGTCCAGGCGAACCGCCCGCCGTCGACGATCGCCCCGCCGATGGCCACCCCGTGGCCGCCGAGGTACTTGGTCGTAGAGTAGACGGTGATGTCGGCCCCGTGCTCGATGGGCCGGCACAGGAAGGGTGTGGGCACGGTGTTGTCCACGATCAGCGGCACGCCGCAGCGGTGGGCCGCCCGGGCGATGGCGGCGAAGTCGGGCACATCGTTCCTGGGGTTGCCGACGCTCTCGATGTAGACGCAGCGCGTGTTTTCGTCGGCGAGCCGGCCAACCTCCTGCGGGTGGTCGGGGTTGAAGAACCGCACCTCGATGCCCAGCTTCTTGAACGTCTGGGTGAACAAGGTCCACGTGCCGCCGTAGAGGCTGGTGGACGAGATGAAGTTCTGGCGGCTGTGAGTGATGGTGCAGATGGCCGCGGTGATGGCTGCCTGGCCGCTCGCCAGGGCCAGCCCGCCCACCCCGCCGTCCATCGCGGCCAGACGCTTCTCCATCACATCGTTGGTCGGGTTCATCAGGCGCGAGTAGATGTTGCCGAACTCCTTCAGCGCGAAGAGATTCGCGGCGTGCTCGGTGCTGGTGAAGTTGTAGCTGGCCGTAGCGTAGATGGGCACGGCCCGGGCGTGCGTGGTCGGGTCATCCTGCTGGCCGGCGTGCAGGGCCAGCGTGCCGAGTCCGGGGGGCTTGGTCTTGTCGATCATGGGTTCTCCTAGGCAATCCCCCAGGCCGTGCCGGGGGCGGCACAACAGCATAGCGCAGAGGGGGCGGACTCACAAGACCATCCGTCGGGGCAAGAAGCCCGTGGCATGGTCGCAGGATACGTCGGTTGGAGGGATGATCCCGCTATGGTGCGGCGGGCTTCATAGAGTGAACTTCACCTCACCGGCGACGAGGGTCGCCACCGCCCGGCTGGTGAGCTTCCAGCCGTGGTAGGGGCAGTTGCGAGCGCGCGAGCGGAACGCACCGATGTCGACGGTCCAGCGGGCCTCGGGGTCGATGATCGTCACGTCGGCCGGGGCGCCGGCAGCCAGCGTCCCCAGCGGGCGCTGGATGGCGCGGGCGGGACCGGCGGTCATCCGCTCGATCAGCGCCGGCCAATCCATCAGACCCGTCTGCACCAGCGCCTTGACGTACAGCCCCAGCGCGCACTCCAGGCCGATGATCCCGACGGCCGCCAGGCCGAACTCCAGCTCCTTTTCCTCCTGGGCGTGGGGGGCGTGGTCGGTCGCCAGGCAGTCAATCGTCCCGTCGGCCACGCCCGCCCGCAGGGCCTCCACGTCGGCTGCCCCACGCAGCGGCGGGTTGACCTTGT
>JALHTV010000211.1 GCA_022866005.1 Phycisphaerae bacterium | reverse complement strand
CTGCCCTAGGCCAATGGGCGGAACGCGACGGACGGAATGATGGACAGGCCCGGCAAGAAGACGACAAACTCCCCCGGCGCCCCGGCGGTCGGCACGGGTTCGCCCGCGGCGGCACCGCCGTGGCTGTGGCCCGTGGAAGTAGGCGTCACCCTGGCGGTGGCGGTGCTGGCCATCGGGGCGATCTGGGGCGAGCCCCGCCCCATCGGCGACCTCTACGCGGGCCTGACCGTCGGGCAGGACGTGATGGACGGCAAGCTCGGCCAGCCGGACGACTGGTCGTACATGTCGGACGGGAGGGTGGCCGTCAACCAGAACTGGGGCACTCATTTCCTGACCTACCTGGTCTATGAAGCCGCCGGGCCTGTGGGGTTGCTGGTGCTCAAGGCCGTGATGATCGGCCTGACGGGATTGTTCATCATCCTGGCCGCGCGGCAGCGGAAGGTCTCCTGGCCGGTGGCGCTGCTGGTGGCCGGCGCGGCCATCGCCGCCGGGCGCAGCTACATCGACATGCGGGCCAACCTCACCACCCTCACAGTCGCCCCGCTGGCGCTGTGGCTGCTGTTCAAGACCCGCCAGAACGTGCACTGGATCTGGGCCGTCATGGTCCTCAACGGTGTGTGGGCCAACATGCACGGGGGGTTCATCTTCGGTCTGGGCATGACGGCCCTGTGGGCGGGTGCGCTGCTGATGCAGCGGACAGTCGAGGCAGCGTCGGGCCGGGCCTCGGCCTGGGCGGTGCTCCGAGCGGCCGGGCGGGCAGCCTGGCCGCTTCCGGTCGCGGTGGTCGGCTCGGTCCTGCTGGCGGGCTTCGCGAATCCCTATGGCCTGAGGAACCTGGTGTTTCCGTTCCAGATCCTCGATCCGGCCTGGCAGCGGCTGAACGAGTGGCAGCCGTTGCTGTCCGAGAAGGCGCGGTTCGGCACCACATGGGAGTTCCTCACCCTCATGGGCATTCTGGGGGGATTGCTCCTGCTGCGGGTGGCGGGCATCCCGGGCGTGCGGTCCAGCTATTTGCGCAGGCCCAACCTTCAGCAGGCCGCTATGGGGCTGTTCGACCTGGTCCTGGCGGCCGTGGTGATCGGCATGACCTTCAAGGCCCGGCGCTTCGTGCCGCTGTCGGTGATCGTGCTGGGACCGTTCCTGGCCGTGCAGCTGGAGTGGCTGGTGGGCCTGCTCCGTCGGGCGGACCGGTACCTGGGCCCCGCGGCGCTGGGCGCGATGACCGTGGCGTTAGGTGTGCCGCTGTTGCTGGACGCGCACAAGTTGATGCGGCTGTACGATCCGCGCAACCCCCTCCGTCCAGCCGAGACGCTGTTCGAGCGGATGCACGGGACGGCGGCTCAGCCCGTGGGGGCCGCTGAGTTCTTGGCGGCCAATGGGATCACCGGGCGATGCTTCAACGAGTGGCGGTGGGAAGGCTATCTGCGCTGGACGTGCCCGGGGATTCAGGTGTTCATGGGGGGCCGGGCCCACCAGGTCTACGACGGGGCCACCGACAGGCTGGCCGCGCGGATCCTGTCCGATCCGCGGGAGTACCCTGACCCCCGCTACAAAGTGAACCCCACACAAGACTTAGCCGACCTGGACGTGCATCTGGTCGTCGTGCCGGTCGATGACAAGCACGCGGCGCTGATGTGGCACTTGTTGGAGCGCCCCGAGGGCAAGTGGGCGTACATCTACTTCGACACCAAGGACATTGTCGCCGCCGACACGACCTCGCCCCAGACGGCCGAGCTGGTCCGCCGCGCGATTGCCGGGGACCTGAAGTATCCCAACGAGGCAGCAGCCACGCTGAGCCGGGCCATGGCGATGACGTCTCCGTGTCTGAGGATCCCGGCCGCCGAGGGGATAGAGGCGTTTCTGGCCGCCGCCCGGGTTCAGCCGACCACCATAGCCTACGACGCCATCCGGCAGCTCAGCCGGTCGCTGCCCGACCCCGTCGCGTGGCAGAAGGCCTACTTCCAGCAGGAGTATGCCCGCCTGGAGGCCGTGGACTACCGGGAAGCGGACGGCCATAGGACGCTGCTGATGCGCGCGCAGCTGGCGGAGTATCTGGCGCGCGCGTACCGCGTGGAAGGCAACGCCAGGGAAGGCGCGCGCTGGACGAAGATCGGCAACGAAGCCCTCGCTGAGCGGAAGGCCCTCATACAGACATGGCCTTAGCCGCGGCGCCCGGCCGCAGCGGAGGTCGGCTGGATGGACGGGGGCGGGCGGCCCGCGGGTTTTTGCTTGTCCGCGGCGGCCCTGACGGTGAAAGTATCACCCTCGCATCCGCCGCGGCGGGTGCCCAGGAAAGGAAACAACCATGCGGAGCCTGTGGACGTTGTTCGGCAGCTCCCCCTTCGAGCCGCTGGTGGAACACGCCAAGAAGGTCCACGAGTGCGTAGCGATGGTGCGTCCCATCGCCGAGGCCGTCATCACCGGCGACATGGATCGCCTGCGGGAGCTTCAGCATCAGATGTCCAAGACGGAATACGAGGCCGACCTGCTGAAGGACCAGGTCCGCAGCAAGCTGCCGCGACGGTACTTCCTGCCCGTCGACCGCGAAGACCTGGCCGAGTTCCTGCGCCAGATGGACCGCGTGGCGGACGATGCGGAGGACTTCGCCGTCGTGGCCACCTTCCGCCCGTTGAACCTCCCGGCCGAACTGCACCAGGAGTTCAAGGACCTGGTGGACAAGGTCGTGCAGGTCAGCGAGGCCCTGCTGGACGTGGCCGAGCACCTGGCCCAGCTCCAGAAAGAGGCCTTCAGCGGCCCTGGGGCCCAGGAGGTGATCGACAAGATCCAGCAGGTCTGCCACATGGAGTGGGAGAGCGACAAGCTCAGCCGCAAGCTCGCCCGGCACTACTACAGCATGGACATGCCGCCAGTGACGATCATGCTGCTGGACAAGCTCTGCCGCGCCCTGACGAGCATCGCGGACCACGCCGAGAACGTTGGCAAGAGCCTGCGACTGATGATCCTGCGGAAGTAGTCCCCTTCGAGGAGCGCCGTGGAAGTCACCATCCTGCTTGTCATCGCCGTTCTCGCCGGGTTCTACATGGCCTGGAACATCGGCGCCAACGACGTGGCCAACGCCTTCGGCACCTCGGTGGGCTCTGGCGCGCTGACCCTCAAGAAGGCCATTCTCCTGGCCGCGGTCTTCGAGTTCTGTGGGGCGTTCTTCGTCGGGCAGCCCGTAGCCAAGACCATCTCCGGAGAAATAGTCTCCGTACAATCCTTTTCCGCGTCCCCCGACTCGCTTCGTCTTCTGGGCATCGGCATGCTGGCCGCCCTGGTGGGTTCCTCTCTCTGGCTGAATGTGGCCACGTTCTTCGGGCAGCCCGTGTCGACCACGCACGCAATCATCGGTGCCGTGGTCGGGTTCGCGATCCTGGGCCAGGGGCCGGGCTGCGTCCACTGGTACAAGATGGGCAAGATCGTGGCCAGTTGGGTGGTCTCCCCACTCTTCGGGGCCGTGCTGGCCTACGCGATCTACCGCTGGGGCGTGAGGAAGTTCGTGCTCCGCAGCCGCCACCCGGTCCTCAGGACCCGCCAGACCATGCCCGTGGCCCTGGGCGGGCTGGTGGCCATCGTGACCTTTTCGATCATCTACAGGGGCTTGCCCGGACTGCGCCTGGACCTGCCCCTGCGCTGGGCGGCGCCGCTGTCGCTGGGGGTGGGGTTGGCGGTGTTTGCGATCCTGTATCTGCTGGTGGCCAGGTCGATCCGCCGAGCCCGCGTCCCGCTGGCCGAGCGGATGGAGACCGTGGAGCGGTGGTTCGCCTACATGCAGATCTTCACGGCCTGCTACATGTCTTTCGCCCACGGGGCCAACGACGTAGCCAATGCCATCGGACCCCTGGCTACGACGATCACGATCCTTCGCAGCGGCGGGGAGGGGATCGGCGCGGTGGTGGGCATTCCGCCCTGGCTGCTGGCCTTCGGGGCGGTCGGCATCGTCGTCGGCCTGGCCACCTACGGCCACAAGGTCATTGAATCCGTGGGCAAGAAGATCACCGAGATGACGCCCACCCGCGGCTTCTGCGCCGAGTTCGGGACGGCCACCAGCGTGCTGGTGTTCAGCAAGCTGGGCATGCCGATCTCCACCACATTCGTCATCGTCGGGGCTGTGATGGGCGTCGGCGTCGCCCGCGGCTTTGCGGCCCTGGACCTGAAGGTCATCCGGCGGATCTTCGCGTCGTGGGTGATCACGATCCCCCTCTCGGCCGTGCTGTCGGCGGGCATCTTCCTGCTGCTGCGGCTGATCCTGGGGCTGTAACCTACCTCCTCCCGCGGCCGGCCCGGCCGGAGCGCCTACTTGGCCTCCATCCAGTTGGCCCCCACACCCACGTCGACCTTCAGCGGGACCGTCAGTTGGATCGCCCCGCTCATCTCCGAGACGATCATGTCGCGCTCAGGGCCAACCGCTTCGGTGGGCGTCTCGAACAGCAGCTCGTCGTGGATCTGGAGCAGCAGGCGCGAGGGCCGCTTTTCGGCGTGGATGCGTGCGGCAATGTTCACCATGGCCTGCTTGATGAGGTCGGCGGCCGAGCCCTGGACCACGGAGTTGATCGCCAGCCGCTCGGCCTGGCTGCGGACAGCGCTGTTGCGAGAGTCGATGCCCGGGATCCGCCGCCGGCGGCCAAAGATCGTTTCCACGTACCCGTTGGCCTTCGCGGCGGCGACGCACGATTGCAGGAACTCACCGATGTTGGGGAACCGCTTGCGGTGGCGGTCGATGAACTCCGCCGCCTGCGCCTTGCTGATCCGCAACGTCGTCGCCAGGCCAAAGGCCGTCTGGCCGTAGATGATGCCGAAGTTGACCGTCTTGGCCGTGCGGCGCTGCTCGTCGCTCACGGCCTCCCCCGGCACGCCGAACACCTCAGCCGCGACGATGCGGTGAATGTCCTGATCGTTGCGGAAGGCCTCCACCAGCGTCGGGTCGCCGCACAGGTGCGCCAGCACGCGCAGCTCCACCTGCGAGTAATCCGCGCTCAGCAGCACGCAGCCGGAGCGCGCGACGAAGGCCGAGCGGATCCGGCGGCCCTGGTCAGTCCGAATGGGGATGTTCTGGAGGTTGGGGTCGCTGCTGGAGAGCCGGCCGGTCGCGGTGCCGGCCTGGTGGAAGCTGGTGTGCACGCGCCCCGTCCGCGGATGGATGCACCGGGCCAGGGCCGTCAGGTACGTGCTGAGCAGCTTGGTGAGCTTGCGATAGTCCAGCACCGTCCCCGGCAGCTCGTTGAGGGCGGCGAGCTGCTCCAGCACCGTCGAGTCGGTGCTTGGCCCGGTGGGCGTGCGCTTCAGGGTCGGGAGCTTGAGGTCCTCAAACAGCACCTCGGCGAGCTGGCGCGGGGAATCCACGTTGAAGGGCCTTCCGGCCAGGGCAACGATGCGATCCCGCAGCTTCTCGGCCTGGGCCGCCAGGACCACCTCCATGGCCTTGAGCGCCTGGGCGTCCACGGCCACGCCCGTCTGCTCCATCTCCGCCAGGACCGGCATCAGCGGCATCTCCAGGCGCTCGAACAGGCCGTCCAGGCCCTCGGCCCGCAGCCTGCCGCCCAGCACCTCGGCCAGCTCCAGCGCCAGGTCGGCGTCGCGGCAGGCGTAGGGGGTGATTCGGTCCAGCGGCACGGCATCCATCGTGGTCTTGTTCCGCCCGCGGCCCAGGAGTTCCTCGATGGGCATCTTGCGGCGGTGCAGGAACTCGCTGGCCAGGGCGTCCAGGCGGTAGGTGTCGCGGGAGCTGTCCAGCACGTGCGCGGCGATCATCGTGTCGAACATCGGCCCGGCCAGCTCCATGCCCGCATTGGCCAGGACGATCAGATCGTACTTGAGGTTTTGCCCGACCTTCTCGACGGCCGCGTCAGCCAGGGCGGGGCCGATGGCGGGCCGGACCGCCGCGATGTCCAGCGCAGCCTGG
>JALHTV010000210.1 GCA_022866005.1 Phycisphaerae bacterium | reverse complement strand
CTAGGCAGACGATCGACGCGTCCGCCGCGGTCAGCGAATAGGGCAGCACACGGAACGGCTGCAACGGCAGCAGGGTCAGGTTCGCCAGCCGCCGGGCCGCCACCGCCTCGGAGGTCTGCTGCCATCGCGTGCCCCCGCCGACGATCAGGAAATGGACATCGGGCAGGCTCGCCAATTGCTCCGCCGCCGCGAGGATCGACTCGGTGTCATGGGTGGCCCCCAGCGCGCCGCTGTAGGCCACCACGAACTTGTCCACCAAGTGATGCTCGCGGGCAAAGGGGTTGTCGGCCTTGGGCAAGGGGCGGATGAAGGTCGTGTCGGCCCAGTTCGGGATCACCTCGATCTCCAGCCGATCGCCCGAGTGAAGGTGGGCGCGGAGCGTGTCCGCCATGTGGCCGCCCAGGGTAATCACGCCCTCGGCCGCGAGCATCGACCGCCGGCTCAGCCCCCGCCACAGGCGCCCGAGCACTCCCCCCGTGCGGCAGCGGCCCATCCGCTCCATCACCTCGGGGTAGACGTCGTAGATCAGCAAGACGTACCGCACGCCCGCCAGGCGCTTCAGCAGCGGCATGACCAGCATCGTCCAGGGGGGGTTAGTGACCACCAGCATGGGCCTGCGGCGGTGCCGAATCGCCGCAGCCACGGACTGAAGAGTAAACACGCCCCAGCTCCACAGCCGCTTCCAGGTCGGGGCCTTGGCCAGGGGCTTTGCAGGCAAGACCTCAAAGGGCAGGGCCTGGCCCGGTTCGGCATCCACCCAGCCGGTCAGCACCGCGCACGCCACGCTTCGACGGGCCAGGTCCTCCAGAAGCTCCCGGGCCAGCGGGCCGACGACCGGGTTAATCATCAGCAGCCGGCGCAGGGCTGGGCGGATGGATGTGGCGTCGAGGCTCGTGTCGTTCATGCGTCCGGGGTCACCGTGGTCGCCGCGGCGGCGTGGAGGGCATCATTTGCCGTCGGCAAACGTTCGGACTTCTGTTACCTTATACGTGTCTACACACCGGGCTGCCAGAGGAATCGCCGCAGGCGCCTGGGGGATGGCGACCCTGCCGGGTGAGTCCGCGGACGTTCGGGTCGATAACCAGTCCAGAGGGCCAGGGATGTCGATTCACAATCATCGGCGGGACCGGACGCTGGCCGCTGTGATGCATGGTTGGGACTACCTGATCGTCACCGCCTCCAACGAGCAGCAGGCCTCGGCCTACCGCAGCCAGCTTGATCTGCGGCGGCGATTGGGTCTGCTGGAGGGCGTTCGAGAGGTGCTGGTCGTGCCCGATCCCCAGGGCCGGCGCGTGGGCAGCGGCGGCAGCACGGTCTACTGCCTGATCGAACTCCTGCGGCGGCACCTGGGCGAAGGGGACCCGTTGGGCGATCGGCAGGTGTGGCTGGAGACGCTGTCCGGCCTGCGCGCGCTGATCGTCCACGCCGGCGGCGACTCCCGCCGTCTGCCAGCCTATGGGCCCTGCGGCAAGCTCTTCGTGCCGGTGCCCGGTGAGAGCGACAGCGCCGTGGGCATGACCCTGTTTGACAGGCAACTGCCCCTCTATCTGGCCCTGCCGCCGGGCCGACCCGGCGCCGGGCAGGTCGTCATCACGGCGGGCGACGCGTTGCTGGGGTTTGAGCCGGGCCTCGTGCGATGGGACCGCGAAGGCCTCGTCGGGCTAGGCTGCCTGGCCACACCGGCTCAAGCGAGTCACCACGGGGTCTACTGCATCGATCCGAAGGGGGAGCTTCGCTGTTTCCTCCAAAAGCCCACCGTCGAGGAGCAGCAGCGCCGCGGCGCCATCGACCGGTACGGGCAAGCGATCCTCGACATCGGCGTGATGAGTCTCGATGCCGCTACGGCCGTGGTGCTGTTGGAGATGTGCGGCGCCGCCGCCCGGGACGGCGCGTGGCGCCTGAGCGGACCGGTCGGCAAGGCCGTCGAGACGCTCGGGATGGACTTCTACCGCGAGGTCTGCTGTGCGATGGGGCGCGAGGCCACGGCGCAGGGCCACGCGACCGTCTCCAAGGCCAGCGGGTCCCCCTGGGACACCAAGACCCTCAACCAGGTCTTCGAGGCGCTGCACCGATGGCCTTTCACCGTGCAGGTCGTGCCGCGCTGCCGCTTCCTGCACTTCGGTACCACGGCACAGATCATCTCGAGCGGCCAGATGCTGCTCGGCGACGACCGCGGCGTGGCGCAGTTGGATGCGCCGCTCAGCATCGGGAACAGCTTGGCCGATCAAGCCAGCCTCGCCGGCCTCCACGCCTGGGTGGAGGCCTGCCGCCTTGCCGCGCCGCTCAACCTGGGCGGACAGAACGTGGTGGTGGGCGCGGACGTCGACGAGGCGGTGACGCTGCCGGCCGGGGCGTGCCTGGACGTGACCGAAGGCCGGCGCCGCGATGGAAAGCGGGCCTGGTTCGTCCGCTGCTACAGTGTGACCGACGGCTTCAAGGACACCGCCGCCTCCGGGGCGACCTTCTGCGGCATGGTGCTCGACGAGTGGCTGGCGGCCGTGGGGGCCAAGGTCAAAGACGTCTGGGACACATCCTGCCCCGCCGACGAGCGGACCGCCTGGGAGGCCCGTCTGTTCCCTGCGGAAGATACTCCCCAGGGCCACCACCGCTGGCTGTGGATGTTCGAGCCTACCTCCGCCGGCAGCGCCCAGAAGCGGCAGTGGCTGGCGGCGGACCGCTACAGCCTAGCCGAGATCGCCAGTCTGGCCGATCAGGACGCCTTCTTCGCCCGCCGCGCCGCCCTGCGGGCTGAGGAGATCGCCCACTCGTGCCGGCGATTGTTCCGCCCAGACAGCGGGTTTTCGGCCTTCGAGCTAGGCCACGTCTTAGCGGGGGCCGCCAACCGCGTGGAGCTGGCCCGCCGCGTGCTCGCCGAGGCCCAGTGGCACCAGGACGTCGGCGCCGGGGGCGGCCTGGACGCCTTCGTCTTCCCGCGGATCATCCACACCCTGGGCTCAGCCGTCGCATCGCTGGGCGACGACGACCCGCCGCTATCGAGCGTCCTGCCGGGGCTGGAGCAGGCCCTTGAGCCGGCCCAGCGGGCCTGGTGCGAGTCGCTGGGGCTGCTACCGTCGCCGCAAACGACCCTGGCAGCCTGGGCCGAGTCGGCCAGGTCGGCGGCGTTCGAGCACCTCAGCAGGGCGATCGTCACCAGCGGCCGCCACCAGGGCGAGCCGCCCACCAGCGCCCTCCGCGGGGACGAAATCGTCTGGGGCCGTGCCCCCGCGCGGCTGGACCTGGGCGGCGGATGGACCGACACGCCGCCGTATTCCCTGGAGTACGGGGGGTGCGTGATCAACGCGGCGGTGAATCTCAACGGTCAGCCCCCCATCCAGGCTTATGCGCGGGTCATCGACGAGCCCGTGATCCGGATCGCCTCGATCGATCTGGGCGCGCGCCTGGAGGTGACCAGGCTCCAGGACCTGCTGGACTACCGACAGGCCTCCAGCGCCTT
>JALHTV010000209.1 GCA_022866005.1 Phycisphaerae bacterium | reverse complement strand
GTCTCCGGACGCACCGTCTCGGTGGAAGGCCCCAAGGGCAAGCTCACCTGGACGCACCGGCCGGAGGTCTCCGTGGCCGTGGACGCCGCAGCCAAGACGGTGGTGGTGACCCGCCCCGTGGATAACCGGCTCAGCCGCAGCCTCCATGGGATGACCCGCAGCCTGATCGCCAACATGGTCGAAGGCTGCTCCAAGGGTTACTCCCGCAAGCTGGAGGTCTACGGTGTGGGCTTTGGCGTGCAGGTGCAGGGCAAGAAGTTCACCCTGACTTGCGGATTCAGCCACCCGGTGGTGTGCCAGATCCCCGCTGACCTGTCGGTGTAGGTCCAGACACCGCAGGCCCGCGGTGACAGCGAACCGGCCCGGTTTATGGTCTCCGGGGCCGACAAGCAGGCGGTGGGTGAGTTCGCCGCGGCCGTCCGCAGGGCCCGGCCGCCGGAACCCTACAAGGGCAAGGGCGTCCGATACGCCGGTGAGCGGGTTCGCAGGAAGGTGGGCAAGGCCTTCGTGGGCGCGACCGGAGCCTAAGGCCGCCTGGTGAGACACGGCCTTGGGTGCAGGAAGGCGCAGCAGGGCAGAATCATGAAGCCAATAGTCAAAAAACTTCTCAGGCGTCTGCGGCGGAAGCGCCGGGTGCGCAAGAGCGTCACAGGCACGCCCCAGCGCCCGCGGCTGACGGTCTTCCGCAGCCACACGAACATTTACGCGCAGATCATCGACGACACGGCCAGGCGGACGCTGGTCGCGGCCTCGTCGATGGAAAAGCCCCTGCGGGAGCGTCTGAGCCGCAAGGGCGGCAACAAGGCCGCCGCGACGGTGGTGGGCACGGAGCTGGCGGTCAAGGCCGCCAAGGTGGGCATCAAGAAGGTCGTCTTCGACCGCAATGGATTTCCCTACCACGGCCGGGTTCGGGAACTGGCCGAGGCGGCCCGCAAGGGCGGGCTGGAATTCTAGGCAGCATAGGAGCGGCAGATCGTGGCAGCTCAGGAACATCGCGTGGCGTCTGAAGGGCTGGCGAGTCCCCTCGAGGAAAGCGTGGTGCAGATCTACCGCTGCGCCAAGGTGGTCAAGGGCGGCAGGAGATTCAGCTTCGCCGCGCTGGTGGTGGTGGGCGACCGCCACGGCCACGTGGGCCTGGGCTACGGCAAGGCCAACGAGGTGCCCGGGGCGGTCGACAAGGGCATCGCCGACGCCAAGAATAACCTCGTGTCGGTGAACCTCAAGGGCACGACCCTTCCGCACCAGGTCACCGGGCGGTGCGGGGCGTCGAAGGTGGTGCTGGTGCCCGCCTCCGACGGCACGGGCGTCATCGCGGGCAAGAAGCTCCGTCCGCTGCTGCGACTGGCGGGCATCCAGAACGTGTTGAGCAAGGCCTATGGCTCGACCTCGCCCAAGAACCTGCTCAAAGCCGGGTTGGCGGCCCTTGTGAGCCTGCGCACGGCCGAGGGCATCAGCCAGTTGCGAGGAGTGAAGATCGAATGAGGCTGGACGAGATCCTTCACAAGGCCGGGCGACACCGGACCAGCAGGCGCCGAGGCCGCGGGCCCGGGAGCGGGCGCGGCAAGACCTGCGGGCGCGGGACCAAGGGCATGGGCGCCCGGGCCGGAAGCGGCAAGCGCCTAGGCTACGAGGGCGGGCAGAACCCCGTCTTGGCCAGGATCCCCAAGCGGGGATTCACCAACGCCCCGTTCCGCAAGGAGTACCAGATCGTCAACGTGGCCGACCTGGGCAGCTTCAAGGCCCATAGCGAGGTCGATGCCGCGGCGATGGCCCAGGCGGGGCTGGTCAGCGACGCCGACAAGCCCGTCAAGGTCCTCGGCGGCGGTGAGCTGACCAAGCCCCTGACCGTCACGGCCGATCGGTTCTCCGAGTCGGCCCGGCAGAAGATTACCCAGGCCGGCGGGACGGCCAAGCAGACGCAAGACGCATAGCGGCACCGGATGAGGCGAGCGCGAGTAAGGACTGACTGAATGCTTTTCAGGGCCTTCCGAGTGGTGGTCGGAGTGCTGTTGGTAGACGTGGCCGCGTGGCTGATCGGCGGCAGCGTCTTTGCGCTCTGGCCGGTGCTGACCCGCCAGCAGCCCTCCGGTGAGTGGGTGGTGGGGGCCGTCATGGGCGTGGTGGCGGGGCTGTCGGTGCTGGGCGCGTATTACTACGCCCTCATCGCCGACTCGCCGGTGCGGCGGGCGCTGGAGAACATCTTCGCCATCCCCGAGCTGCTCCAGAAGCTGGCCTTCACGCTGGTGCTGCTGTGCATCTACCGCATCGGTTTCCACGTGCCGCTGCCCGGGCTGGACCAGGAGAAGATCCGCGGCTGGGTGGAGCAGCAACAGCAGGGGCCCTTCGGCCAGGCGATGGAATACTACACCATGCTGACCGGCGGGAACCTGCGGACCACGCTGTTCGGCCTGGGGATCATGCCCTATATCTCGGCCTCGATTATCTTCCAACTGCTGACCACCGTCGTGCCGGCGCTGGAGAAGATCCAGAAGGAAGGCCCGGCCGGGTACAAGAAGATCCAGGAATACACCCGCTACGCCACCGTGGTGCTATGCCTGATCCAGGCCGTGGTGTGGATGAGGATCATGGTTAGCGGGGCCGACGAGGCCGGGGGCAGGGTGTACAGCGAATACGCCGGTTCGAGCATCATCTTCCTGATGGGCGTGCTCGGCCTGACGGCGGGGACGGTCTTCCTGATGTGGCTGGGCGAGCAGATTGACGAGTACGGCATCGGCAACGGGATCAGCCTGCTGATCATGGCGGGCATCATCTCCCGCATGCCCGCGGCGATCCGCATGCTCGGCCGCAACGCGACGTTCTCCCTGACCGGCACCACCGAAGGACAGATGGGCCCGCTCCGCATCCTGGTGCTGGTGTTGATGTTCTTCCTGGTGGTGGCCGGGGCGATCCTGATTACCCAGGGCCAGCGGCGGATCCCCGTCCAGCAGGCCAAGCTGACTCGCGGGCGGCGGGTCTACGGGGGGCAACGGCAGTACCTGCCCCTGCGGGTCAACCACGGCGGGGTGATGCCGATCATCTTCGCCTCGTCGCTGATGCTGTTCCCCAGCACGCTGTTCAACTGGCTGGCCCGGGCCTATCGCAACGGCGTCACCGAGGCCCTGGGGGGGGCGTTCCAGATGAGCAGCTACGTCTACCAAGTGTGCTACATCGGTCTGATCTTCTTCTTCGCGTACTTCTGGACGACGGTGCAGTTCCGTCCCCCGGAGATGGCCGAGCAGTTGCAGAACCACGGCAGCTTCATCCCCGGTCTGCGCCCCGGCCGGAGGACGGCGGAATACCTGGAACGCGTGATGGAACGCATCACCTACTGCGGGGCGGCCTTCTTGGCGCTCATCGCGGTGATCCCCGAGGTGGTGGCCTTGTGGATGAAGGTGCCCTACGGCATTTCGGCGTTCCTGGGCGGCACGGGCCTGCTGATTACCGTGTCGGTGGCGCTGGACCTGGTCCAGCGCATCGAGGCCAACCTGGTCATGCGGAACTATGGCGGTTTCCTGGGCGGCAGCACCCGGATCAAGGGGGCCTACACGTGAGAATCGTGCTGATGGGTCCACCGGGCGCCGGCAAGGGCACCCAGGCAAAGAAGCTGACGGCCAGGTTCGGCTGGCGCCACCTGTCCAGCGGTGACATCCTGCGGGCCGAGAAGGCCGCGGGGACCGCCCTGGGCAAGAATCTGGCGGAGTACATGGACACCGGCAAGTTGGTGCCGGATGACATCGTCGTGGACGTGATGGCCGCGGCGTTGGGCGCTAACAACGCGTCGGGGCTGTTGCTGGACGGCTTTCCGCGGACGGTCGAGCAGGCCGCGGCCCTGGACGCCCAGCTCGCCAAGGCCGGCAAGGCGCTGGACGCCGTCGGGGTGATGGGCGCCGATGAGGCCATGATCGTGCGACGGATTAGCGGGAGGCGGAGCTGCCCCCAGTGCGGCAAGGTCTACCACGTCGAGACCCTGCGGCCCCGCAAGGAAGGCGTGTGCGATGACTGCGGCGCCAAGCTGGTCCAGCGCGACGACGACCGCGAAGAGGTCGTCCGACGTCGGCTGGAGGCCTACCGCCGGCAGACCGAACCGGTGATCGCGTATTACCGGGCCCGTCCGGGACTGAAGGTGATCGACGTGGACGGCGGCGGCACCCCCGACGCCGTGCTGAAGACCCTGGCGGCCGAATTGGCGGCCCTGGGGGTCGGCAGCCGATGAAGGACGCACCCGTGACGATCCGGCTGAAGACGCTGCAGGAGATCGAACGGATGCGTCGCGCCGGACGGATCGTTCGAAGCGTGCTGGACCGCCTGGGCGAGATGATCGCCCCAGACGTGACAACCAAACAACTGGACGCCGAAGCCGAGCAGATGTGCCGCGAGCACGGGGCCCAATGCCTGTTCAAGGGCGTCCCGGGACGCAGCGGCGCCGGACCGTTCCCGGGCAACCTCTGCGTGTCCATCAACGAGGAGGTGGTCCACGGGATCCCCTCGGCCGACCGCGTCATCCGCGATGGGCAGATCGTCAGCATCGACTTCGGCGTGAAGCTCGACGGCTGGTGCGGCGACGCGGCCGAGACGTTCCTCGTCGGCTCGGTGGCCCCGGAGGTCCGCCACCTGGTGGACGTCACGCGGAACTGCCTGGAAATGGCCGTCCGCATGGTTCGGCCGCACGGCCACTGGAGCGAGGTGGCCGCGGCCATGCAGGAGTACGTCGAGAGCGAAGGCTTCTCGGTGGTCCGGGAGTTTGTCGGACACGGCATCGGGCAGACGATGCATGAGGACCCCAAGGTCCCCAACTTCGTCTCCCGCGAGTTGCAGGCCAACGACATTGTGCTGGAGCCGGGCCTGGTCCTGGCGGTGGAGCCCATGGTGAACATGGGCGGTCCGGCGGTGGAGTACGCCCCGGACGGTTGGACGGTGGTGACGGCCGACCGGCTGCCGTCGGCGCATTTTGAGCACACGATCGCCGTGATGAGCGCGGGAATCACGGTGTTGACCGACGGCCGCTAGGTCCGCCGGTGGCGCGACGAGGTGTGAAGCGTGAAGGTACGAACGTCAGTCAAGAGAATATGCGAGAACTGCAAGATCATCCGCCGCAGGGGCGTGGTGCGGGTGATCTGCTCGAACCCCAAGCATAAGCAGCGCCAGGGCTAGTCCTGGCGAGGAGCCGATCCGATGCCACGTATCGCCGGTGTGGACATCCCTGCCGAGAAGCACACGATCATCTCGCTGCAATACATCTACGGGGTGGGCGCCAAGACGGCCTCGGACCTGTGCACGAAGGCGCGCATTGATCCGCGGACACGGGCCAAGGAGCTCACCGAGGACCAGTTGTCTCGGCTGGGGTCCCTCTTGGAGGCCGAGTATGTCATTGAAGGTCAGCTCCGCCGCCAGGTGCAGCAGAACATCGCCCGGCTGCGGGACATCGGCTGCTACCGCGGGACGCGGCACCGCCGGGGGCTGCCCGTTCGCGGCCAGCGGACGCGGACCAACGCCCGCACCCGCAAGGGCCCCCGCAAGACAGTGGCCGGAAGGAAATCGGTCAAGGAGCTACGCTAAACCATGGCTCAGGTACGCAAGGGCAAGAAGGTTCGACGCAGCGTGGCCCGGGCGATCGTCCACATCAAGGCGACGTTCAACAACACGCTCGTGACGATTGCGGACGCCAACGGCGACGTGCTGATCCGCGAGTCGGCCGGGACGATGGGCTTCAAGGGCGCCCGCAAGAGCACCCCGTTCGCCGCGCAGCGAGCAGGCGAGCAAGCGGCCAGCAAGGCCCGCAAGCTCGGGGTGACCGAGGTGGAAGTGCGCGTCAAGGGCCCCGGTAGCGGGCGCGAGAGTGCCATTACGGCCCTTCAGGGAGCCGGGTTGCGGATCCTGTCGATCGAGGACGTGACCCCGATCCCCCACAACGGCTGCCGCCCCCGCAAGAGGCGCCGCGTGTAAAGGCAATTCGCAACGATGGGAGCAGGTTGACACATGGGACGCTACACAGGACCGTCATGCAGGCTCTGCCGGCGTGAAGGCATCAAGCTGATGCTCCGAGGCGCCCGGTGCGAGACGGCCAAGTGCGCTATGGAACGCCAATGGCGCAGCTATCCGCCGGGTCAGCACAACTGGCGCCGCAGCCGGGGCAGCGAGTACGGCATGCGCCTTCGCGAGAAGCAGAAGGTCAAGCGCTATTACGGCGTGTTCGAGAAGCAGTTCATGAAGTACTTCCACCACGCGGAGCGCACCAAGGGCAACACGGGTTCAGCCCTGCTGAGCCTGCTGGAGCGCCGCCTGGACAACGTGATCTACAAGCTGGGGCTGGCGCCTTCCCGGGCCGCAGCCCGGCAGACGGTCAGCCACGGGCACGTACACGTGAACGGCCGATGCGTTAGCGTTCCCAGCTACCGCGTGCGGGTCGGTGACCGGTTCACCATCAAGGGCTCGGAACGCTCCCAGAAGCTCATCCGCTCCTGCCTGGAAGAGCTGGGTGAGCCGCACGTGCAGAATTGGCTGACGCTGGACATGACGACCCTGGCCGGCGAGGTGGTGGCCCTGCCCACGCGCGACGATGTGATGATCCCGGTGGAAGAGCAGCTCATCGTCGAGCTGTGCAGCCAGTAGCGCGACACGGAAAACGGTCTCCTTAACCCTTTATCGGTCCCCAGCGGACGGAGGCAAAGGTCAATGCGAATCAGGTGGCGTGGCCTGGAACTGCCAACGCGGGTGGTCAGCGACCAGACGGTCGCCACCCCCACATACGGGAAGTTCTCCGTGGAGCCTTTCGAGCGCGGGTTCGGCACGACGGTCGGCAATTCGCTGCGACGCGTGCTGCTGAGCAGTCTGGAAGGCGCGGCCGTCACGAGCATCAAGATCGCCAGCGCCGGCCATGAGTTCACCAGCATCCGCGGCGTCCTGGAGGACGTCACCGACATCATCCTGAACGTGAAGTGCCTGATCGTCAAAAGCCACACCGACGAGCCCAAGACCATCCGCGTCCACAGCGAGGTGAAGGGACCGGTC
Source organism: Phycisphaerae bacterium (assembly GCA_022866005.1). Taxonomy (GTDB): domain Bacteria; phylum Planctomycetota; class Phycisphaerae; order SM23-33; family SM23-33; genus JALHTV01. Next base: position 5,322 of record JALHTV010000209.1, on the reverse strand, counting down.
ACGGCGGCGATGATCGAGGCCGACCCGGCCATCGAGATCATCAACGGTGACCTGGTCCTGGTGACGCTGACGGACAACGTCACCTTCGACATGGAGATGGTCGTCCAGCGCGGGCGAGGCTACGTCCCGGCCGAGGAGACGATCGACCCCGATGCCGACCAGGAGCTGGGCCGGATCACCGTGGACGCCTCCTTCTCCCCGGTCACGCGCGTCCGCTACATCACCGAGGACACTCGCGTCGGCCAGAAGACCAACTACGACCGGCTGGTGATGGAGGTCTGGACCAATGGCACCCTCACGCCGGAAATGGCGATGGTCGAGGCGGCCAAGATCCTCCGCAAGCACCTCACCCCGTTCGTGCAGTACTTCGAACTGGGCGAGCAGATCGTCGAGGCCATCGGGGCCGAGACCCAAGAGGAAATCGACACCGAGCTTCAGAACAAGCTCCGCATGAGCGTCCACGAGCTGGAGCTGTCCGTGCGGTCCAACAACTGCCTGGAGGCCGCCCAGGTCGAGACGGTGGGGCATCTGGTCAGGAAGACCGAGGTCGACCTCCTGAAGATTCGCAGCTTTGGCAAGACCTCGCTCCGCGAGGTGAAGCGCAAGCTCCAGGACCTGGGGCTGTCGCTGGGCATGACCCTGCCCCCGATGGAGGGCGAAACCCCCGCCGTCGCCCCCAGCACCAGTTGATCCACCGGCGGCGGGTGGGTTACGAGAAGGCCGACCTATGCGTCACTGTATATCGGGCAAACAACTGAGCCGCAGCACGGCCCACCGCCGCAGCCTGCGACGGAACATGGCCGCGTCGCTCTTCCAGCACGGGGCGATCCGCACCACCGAGGCCAAGGCCAAGGAGGTCCGCCGCTTTGCCGAGAAACTCGTCACCCTCGCCCGCCGGGGCACGCTGCACGCCCGCAGGCGAGTCATCGCCCTGTTGCGCGACCGGGACATGGTCGATGCCGAGGGGGAGGTGGCCGAGAAGACCGTCGTCCAGAAGCTGTTTGACGAGATCGCCCCTCGTTACCGCGAGCGCCCGGGCGGGTACACGCGCATCGTCCGCCTGGCCGAGCGGCGGATCGGTGACAGCGGCGTGCAGGTGCTGCTCCAGCTTGTGGAAGAGACTCCGCCCAAGGCCGCCGCCGGTGGCAAGAGCGCCTCGCGGCGCCGGAAGCGCGCCGCCAAGAAGCACAAGGCCGCCGAGGCCGCCGTAACGGACCAGGCCCCGGCGGAGTCTTCCCAGTCGCCCGACGACGCTCAGCCCACCGCCAAGGGCGGTGAGGCCTAGTGGCCAAGCGGCGAGCCGGCCGGACCGGGCGGGCCAAGACCGGCGGGGGCCGGAGGCCTTCGATGCACCGCGACGACTGCATCTTGTGCAAGATCGCCACCGGCCAGGTCGGCGTGACCAAGGTCCTGGAAGACGACGTCTGCGTCGCCTTCCTGGACATCGGCCCTCTGGCGGAGGGGCACGTGCTGCTGGTTCCCAAGGCCCACGCCGAGACGATCGACCAGCTCTCAGGCGACCAGGCCGCGGCCATGCTTCGGCACCTGCCCGCGCTGGTCGCGGCGGTGCGGCGGGCTACCGGCTGCGAGGGGCTCAACGTGCTCCAGAACAATGGCCGCGTAGCCCATCAGGCCGTGATGCACGTGCATGTCCACATCATCCCGCGGCGGGGCGGTGATGAGTTCTACTTCAACTGGCCGGCGGGCAAGTATCCCCCCGGCCGGGCGGAAGCACTGGCCGAGCAGATTAAGGCGCATCTGGGATGAACGGGCCAGTCGAGCGGGCCGAGATGGAGGTCGTGTGATGAAGGTCAGGGAGGTCTTGGCGGCATCGGTGGCGTGCCTCCTTGCAGCGGGCCTGTGGAGTGGATGCGGGGTCGACTGGTCGCAGATGGTCGGCCCCGATATGGCGCTGCGCCCGGCCCCGCGGCCCGTCCCGCAGCCTGCCCCACAGCCCGCCTCCCAGCCGGCCCCGTTCCCGGAAGAGAGTCTCACCGACTACCGTGCCGACACGACGACCCCCGGTCGGGAGGATTACCCTATGGTGATCATCGAGACTTCCGAGGGCACGATCCGGATCGAGTTGTGGTCCGACAGGGCCCCCAAGACCGTCGCCAATTTCCTGGAATACGTGGACGAAGGCTTCTACGACGGGACGATCTTCCACCGGGTGATCGACACCTTCATGATCCAAGGCGGCGGCCTCACTGCGGACATGCGCGAGAAGCCCACCCGTGCGCCGATCAAGAACGAGGCCACCCCCGAGCTGCGCAACGTGACCGGCACCATCGCCATGGCCCGCGCCAGCGCGATCGACAGCGCTACCAGCCAGTTCTTCATCAACGTGGCCAACAACGCCTCTCTCAACCACCGCGACAACACGCCCGAAGGCTTCGGCTATGCCGTGTTCGGCCGGGTGGTCGAAGGCATGCCCGTGCTGGACCGGATCCGGTCCATGCCCACCGGCCGATGGGGCCTCTACGAGGACGCCCCTCTGACGCCCGTGGTCATCAAGAACATCCGCCGTGCCCCACCAAAGCAGTAGCGGGCGGTCGGGCCGCCGGCCCGCCGGCTGAATGGGGGTTAACCGTATCCGTAACGGCGCAGGTCCGCCTCGCCCAGGCCGAAGTGGTGGCCGATCTCATGCAGCACGGTCAACCGAATCTGGCGGCGGAGCGCGCGGTCGGTCACTCGGCCTTGGGCGTCGGCTGCGGCGGCAAGGATCCCCCGGCGGAAGATGCGGATCACGTCCGGCAGCGTGCCGGAGTGCTCCACGCTGCGGTGAGTCAGCGGGATGCCGGTGTAGAGGCCGCACAGGGCATCGCGATGGCGGACCCTCACGCGCCGCAGGTCCTGGGGCGTGGGCGCATCCTCCACGACCAGCGGCACCTCCTCCAGCCGCCGGTGCAGTTCCGCCGGCAGGGCGCTCAGCACCTCCTCCAGCAACGCATCGAAGCGGTCCCGAGGGTCTGCGCTCGAATCGTCGCGGCCTGGGCTGGGAGCGTTCATGGTGGCCTGGGCGCGTCCGTCTGGCGCCGGCTAGCGCAGCGCCTCAAAGGCGCGGCGGAAGAAGATCGCCCCGTCCGGCCGGGTGACCTTGCCGCGGGTCCACTGGGGGTGCTGGGTGATATCCACGAAGCGCTCCGGGTGCGGCATCAGCCCCATCACGCGGCCGGTGGGGTCGCATAGGCCGGCGATGTCGTCCACGCTGCCGTTGGGGTTGATCGGATACGGTCCGGGCCGGCCGGCGGCGTCCACGTACCGCACCGCAATCTGGCCGTTGGCCCGCAGCGTCTCCAGGACGTGCTCGTCGCGCGGGATGAACTTGCCCTCCCCGTGCGCGATGGGCAGCGCCACGATCGCCCCGGCCGGCAGGAAGACGCACTTGTCGCTGTCGGCCCGCAGGTGCACCCAGCGGTCCTCGAACCGCCCGCTGTCGTTCCAGGCCAGCGTCGCGTCGTGATTGGCCGTGGCCCCATCCACCTTGGCCCAGGGCAGCAAGCCGGCCTTGATCATCGCCTGAAAGCCGTTGCAGATGCCCAGCACGAGCTTGCCCGCCGCGACGAACTCGTTCAAGGCTTCAGCCAGGTGGTGGATCATCTGGTTGGCCAGGATCTTGCCCCCGGCCACGTCGTCACCGTAGCTGAAGCCGCCGGGGATCACCAGGAACTGATAGGCCCGCAAGGCCGAGGGGTCTTCCATCAGGCGAAAGACGTGCACGCGCTGGGCCTCGAAGCCGGCCTGGGCCAGTGCGAAGGTTGTCTCGCGGTCGCAATTCGTCCCCGCCGCTCGAAGCACCAATGCCTTCGGTGTCGCCATAAACGGTCTCTGGTGGCCTACAGTCGGAACGTCTTCTGCCAGGCGGCCTTGGCTGCGTTGATGGGCAGGTCGATGACCGCCGAGTCGCCTGCGTGGATGACGATCCGCCCGGAGTCGGTGACCTTCCCGAGCTCGCCACAGGGCACGTCCTTGGTCAGGCGGCGGAACGCGTCGCGGCTGTCCGGCGTGACCTCCACCAGAAAGCGCCCCGCCGACTCAGCAAACAGCAGCGCGCCCACCGGCACTGCCAGCGCGCCTTTAGCGCTGCTGGCCGCACGGAGGTCGGTCGGCACGGCGGAAAGGTCCAGTTCGACGCCCAGTCCGCCCGCGAAGGCTATCTCGGCCGCGGCGACGGCCAGACCGCCTTCGGACAGGTCGTGGCAGCTCCGCACCAGCCTCGCGGCGATGGCTGAGGCCACCGCGCCCATGACGGGGCGGCTGGTCTGCATGTCGACCGGCGGGACGTCGCCGCCGGACTCGATACCCTCGACCAGGAGGTAGTGGCTGCCGCCCAGTTGCGGGCTAGTCGATCCCAGCAGGAACAGGATGTTGCCCGCCTCTTTGGCGTCGGCGGTGACGCAGCGGCGGGCGTCGTCGATGACGCTGATGGCCGAGATCAGCAGCGTCGGCGGGATGGCGATGGTCGAACCGTCCGCCGTCTGGAACTCGTTGTTGAGCGAGTCTTTACCGCTGATGAACGGCGTCCCGTACGCCAGCGCCGCATCGTGACACGCCACCGCCGCCCGCACCAGGCTGCCCATGCGGTCGGTCTTGGTGCAGTTGCCCCAGCAGAAGTTGTCTAGCAGCGCCGTGCGGTCGATGTTGCCCCCGACGGCCACGCAGTTCCGCAGGGCCTCGTCGACTGCGTGCAGGGCGCTCTGGTAGGGGTCCAGCTCGCCCAGGCGGGGGTTCATGCCGCAGGCGATCACCACCGCTTTGGGTGACGAGAGCACCGGCCGCAGGACCGCGGCGTCGCCCGGGCCATCCTCGCTGACGCCCACTAGCGGCTTGATCACGCTGCCGCCCTGGACCTCGTGGTCGTACTGGCGGACGATCCACTCCTTGGAGGCCACGTTGGGGCTGGCCAGGATCTTCAGCAGCACGTCGTTGTAGTTCTCTCGGGTCGGCGGGCCCGGAGACGGCCCGCGCGCCACCGGCAGCAGGGCGTCCTTGGTCGGGCGGGGCAGCCCCTCGTTCAAGAAGTCCAATTCCAGCTCCCCGACGAGCTGCCCGTCGTAGAACAAGTGCAGCATTCGGCCCTCGGTGCCGAAGTGCCCGATGACCGTCGCCTCGACCCCCTCGGCGGCGAACACCTTCATGATGCGCTCGACGTTGGCCTGGGGCACCGCGAGTGTCATCCGCTCCTGGGCCTCGGAGATCCAGATTTCCGCGTAGGACAGGCCCGCGTACTTCAGCGGCACGCGATCGAGATGCACCTCGGCACCGAGCCGCTCGCCCATCTCTCCGACGGCGCTGGAGAGCCCGCCGGCGCCGCAGTCGGTG